>CAMWSV010000155.1 GCA_947177015.1 uncultured Porphyromonadaceae bacterium | reverse complement strand
CCCCCCCCCCCCCCCTTTTTTTTTTCAAGCAGATGACGCCATACGAGATGCTCAGGAGTCTCGTGGGCTCGGAGATGTGTATAACCGACAGCATTTATTTGATGATTTGAAAAAATGGAAGTCCGTCTCAGATGTTCTTGATTTTGACAACGAAGGTACGAGTATTTTCTCACGAAAGAAAACCTTATCTGATAATACTCTTGAACGAATTTATGCCGGTCTTATAAAGTTTGTAGCAGGTGGTAAAGAAGCCTTCCAATCAAGATTAAGGAATATGAGAGATAATCTTCAAATTGATTCTTTAGATTGCAAAGATAAACTTCATTTTTTGTCAAAGCAATTCAGTGGAGATCCATATAGTAAAAATTTCTCTGTGAATATGCCTGCAGGTGCAATTACCTGTATAGATCATCATGCCTTTATATCTGTACATTATGGGAATGGATATAATATACCGTTGACAAATGTATCTCCAACGATAACTACTAAAGACAAGTTATCGTTAGTCAGCCTGAACTTTATAGATAATCAATATGGTAATGGCAGACCTACCTCTATTGATACAGTTTCGGGATGCCTTACTACCAATCCGAAGCAACATCTTGTAACGTGTAAAAGATTCCTTATGAATCCGCAATTTGGATCTGCAGGATCTTCGATTTCAGCCCCGTGTTTTACTTTGATTGCCCGGATGGATAAGCGTCCGCCATATCTGATAACTTTGTCCAATGGTACAGTTGATATACAACTGCTGGAGACAGACTCCACGATAATGAAAAAAATTAAGGTATTCATGTCTTTATATTCCATTTATGATATAAAGATGCGAATGCTGATGATAGATGAATTAAAGAAGATACAGGGTTTCCCGGATGAATATGTGTTGATAGGAACTCAGGCAGAGCAAAAAAAATTTATTGGCAATGCTGTGGAAGTTACTATTGCAAGAAAATTGTGCGAAGCCCTATGTATGGGACTCCGCGATTTCAAAATCACTAATCAAAAGATAAAAGAAGTGGCATGATGGAGACATTTGGAAATATTACCTTGTATTTGGATGATTGTATGGATGTACTGCGTACATTGCCTGATAAATCCTTTGATCTGGCGATAGTAGATCCACCATACTTTTCGGGTCCGGAACGTCGTGGATTCTATGGCAGGGAATATAGTCTTACGAACGTTAGGAGAGTCAATTATCATAAATCAGATAAATGGATTATTCCTGGTGCTGAATATTTTGCAGAACTTGAAAGAGTCGCAAGGTATTATATCGTATGGGGTTGCAACTACTTTGACTATCATTTTCATCCTGGCCGTATTGTATGGGATAAGTGTAATCAATCTTCAAGTTTTTCAGATTGTGAGATAGCAGCGACTAACTTATTCTCCTCTGTACGTCTTTTCCCCTTTATGTGGAATGGAATGTGTCAAGGTAAGAATATGAATGAGGGTAGGATAATGCAGGGTAATAAAAAGTTGAATGAGAAAAGAATTCATCCTACCCAGAAGCCGGTTGCACTTTACGGATGGCTTCTTACTAATTTTGCCAAGGATGAATGGAAAATTCTTGATACACATTTGGGAAGTGGGAGTATTGCCATTGCGTGTGCAAAATTAGATTTAAATCTTACAGGGATTGAACTGGACCCGGTTTATTACCAAGGGGCAAGGGAAAGGATAATGAATTATTTATATGAACCAAAATTATTTTGAATATGAGTAGAATAGAGATGATTGCGACTAATCCGGAGCAGTCGGAGAGACTGATTGCTTGCGGTGTAGATCCTAAGAGTGCGGATATGTATTGGAGCAACTCGAAGGGAGTGTTGTGTATTGGTGATATACCTCACGACTTTATCACCGAAGAAGCGGACGATGATGAAGATGTGCCGGCATGGTCGACAGGTGCATTGTTTAATCTTCTCCCTGCCGGAGTCTATAAGAAACGTGTACTTTGTAATTTTTCGATGTGTGTCAATTCTAACGGTGATTGGCGTATCTTTTATACAGGACTGGTGGATTGGGAACGCCCATTGGTGGATTGTGTAGAATCTGAAAATCCATCATTAATCGAAACCCTGGTGACAGTAATTGAAAATTTGCTTAAGCAAGGCTATAGCCTGAATTACGAAGATTAACTAACTGTGTGATTTGTAGAATATGAGTAAGAGAATACATATAATATCGCAAATCGATGCCGAAGCCCAATATGGGATATCGGAGGCTGCAGGTATTCTCAAGATAAACCGAAGCACCTTGTACAGATACTTCAAGAAGTATAGTTGGTTTGGCTATGTTTTGTCGTGGGATGGCAAGCGCAGGCAGATTAAAGGATATGTCCTGATTATGTTGGTAAGACAGGCATATCCGTTTAAACAGGGACTTACGAATAAAAAAATATAGAATGAAACAGATTTATATGGAATTGAAGATGCAGTTCTGTATGAGTGTCACTACCTCTGTGAGTGACGAATTATTTGATGAATTGCAAGAAATCAAGGAGCGGTATCATGGACATATAGAATCGCTCTCGATGAAATATCCCAAGGCTATCGATTTTTTATCATCAGTGGATGATGAAGATGCCACTGATATAAACTATCATATCGGGAATATAACGGTGATAGATGGGTAGAGGAAGATATAAGTTAGTTGGTTATATTAGTAACTATGATTTATTGATTTATTTGTTTGTAGTGGACTAAGTGAAAACTTAGTATAAGTTTAGTTATTTAGGTTTTACATCTGGTTTGCTCGAGAGAGTCGATCAGAATTATATTTCTTTTAAATTCATTTTATACAATGATACCTGATTGGCTCGTGAGGGTCGGTCAGGCTTTTTATTCCCTCTTGTACATTTACTTCTTATTTTAGTTCAATGCGGAGTCCGGGAATCTAATTTTTCAGAAATCTACCCTGGTATTGTCAGTTCTAAGTTTGCTTAGATCTGAAATACCCGGGCAACTTATATTTTCCAGTCCAACCATTGGTAAAATATACATAGTGAATGAAACGAACGAAGTGAGAGTAATGAACGTGGATATTTTAGCATTGGTTGTATCACTGCTTTCTACTTGCCTTCAATCAGTCAGTCAAAAAAATGCTTTGAACGCCAGTTGAAAGCATTTTGACTACCCAATAATTCCAATCACCTAATCTCCCCGATACTTTGTCTTAACATAGGAGGTCTCCCGGTACTTACTCACGAGAGTGCTGTTGAAATTATTCTTAATTACACGAAGTGGAACTAAGAATAATTTCATCAGTGCCTAAGTGTGCTTAATCTTCCAGATACACACCGGTGGTTGGATGCCGGTAAAATGAAGAAAGTTAGCGTAGCCACTTTCCTCTTTTTACCGAGTAGACAACCTGCGGTGGTAGCCATTCGGCATTGTGCTTCCAATCTAAATCAGGCAAAGAGACTTTGAACGCCAGTTGAAAGTCTTTTGACTGCGAATCATTCCAATCTCACAATATCTCCTATACCCCAATAATCAGATATATAATCTTCCGAGACTGACTCACGAGGGCGTTGATAGAATTTATCCTCTACTTACACAAAGTGTAACGGAGGATATAATTCATCAGTGCCGAAGTGTGCCTAATATTCCGGATAATGACCAGTGGTGGCTCGCAAAAAATAGGAAGAAAGAGTCTGCTCTTTCCTCCTATTTTATCAGTGAGTCACCTGCGGACATCGACCTTTGAGGCTATTTCTTCCTCGGTATATTTATTTCACCGTTCAAGTCTTCCCAAGTATCGATATAATCTTTCAGCGCATCAAAAAGAACCTCCTTCTGCATTTTACTCTCCATAAGGGAAATGTATTTAAGTTTTTTGAGTTGCATCTCATTCACTATAAAGGAGGCTCTGACTTCTGTTTCCGCGCCCGGATCTGAATCTCTGCGCGGTCTTCCCACCTTCCGCTTTTCAGTTGTTTTTTCGTTAATATCGTTTGTAAGATCTTCTGAGGTCATATTGGAGCGATCTCCAACAATACCATCTATCAAACTTGCGAGATTTTTCTTAGCCATAGGTTTGGATAATATATAATACTATATATATGTAATATTATGTTACTAAAAATAAAGAATTATTTATTTCTTTTAAGGATTTCCTTTGCCAGTTCCATGTAGTCGATTGCTCCATTGCTCTTTGGATCGTACTCAAAGATAGACTGACCTGACAACGGCATTTCTGCTAACGCAATATTCTCACGGATCTTGGTCTTGAAAACCTTATCGCCATATCGCTTTTCGATATTGGCTACGATATCTTTATTGAGTTTCTTCCGGCTATTGTATCGGGTGAAGAACACTCCTCCAAGTGATAGATTGGGATTGACACGCTTCCTGACCTCATTAACTACATCATCGAGCATTGTAAGACCCTTCAGAGGCAGCGCCTCTGCAGTGAGGGGAATAAACAACTCGTCAGAAGCCACAAGGGCATTGGTAGTGATAATCCCCAGCGACGGAGGACAATCTATGATTACATAATCGTAATTCCCGACATGATCTTCCAGTAGCGATTTCAAGATTCCTTCACGCGCAATCTTGGTAGCCATATCAATTTCGGCACGCGCAAGTTCGAGAGAAGCCGGTACGAGATCAAGATTCTTACCCACCTTCACGATAGGCAACGGTTCATCCTTCACCAACGCATGATAGACACTTCGCACCGGATCTTCATCCTGAGTGAGTGTAAACGAGAGATTCTGCTGAGCGTCGAGATCAATCAGCAATACCTTCTTCCGAAGCATAGCAAGTGCCGAACCGATTGAAGCGGTGGAAGTTGTCTTACCGACTCCGCCTTTATGATTGGCAATCGTAATTATTTTAGCACACATATTCCTGTATTGAAATGTTATTGTATTATTGTTAATATATATTATTGTATTTATATATTACAAAGATAATAAAAATAATTGTAAATATATTATTATAT
>CAMWSV010000154.1 GCA_947177015.1 uncultured Porphyromonadaceae bacterium | reverse complement strand
CCTTTTGGATGCCCTCTGGGATATGCACTTTGACGAGATGACTCCTATTCAGGAGTTGGCGATTCCGAAGGTGATCGAGGGTAAAGACCTGCTCGCCTGTGCCCAGACTGGTACCGGCAAGACCGCCGCCTATCTCCTCCCCGTGATTGATTTGATTTGCACCGGCAATTACCCCGAAGATCGGGTAAACTGCGTGATAATGGCTCCCACACGCGAACTTGCGCAGCAGATCGACCGCCAGATGCAGGGATTCTCATATTTCCTCCCCATCACCTCTCTCCCTATATATGGAGGCACGGATGGTCACACCTACGAGCAGCAGCGTAAGGGTCTTAAGTTGGGTGCAGACGTGGTGATAGCCACCCCCGGCAGACTTATCTCTCACCTCCAGATGGGTTCGGTGGATCTTTCGGAGGTTTCATTCTTTATCCTCGATGAGGCTGACCGTATGCTCGATATGGGATTCTATGATGATATTATGAGTATCGTCAAAAATCTCCCTGCCGACCGACAGACGCTACTGTTCTCCGCCACTATGCCACCCAAAATCCGGCAGTTGGCAAAATCTATACTCACAAATCCGGCAGAGATTAAATTGAGTGTCTCCAAACCTGCCGATAAAATCGATCAGGTAGTGTATTATTGCGACGAGGCACATAAAGATTCACTCCTTGAGACTATCTTAAATAATGAGGGACTCACCCGTGTGATTGTATTCGTATCCTCAAAACTGAAGGTGAAGCAATTGGCGCGCTCTCTGCGTCCTGCCAATATGAAAGTAGGGGAGATGCACTCCGATCTTGACCAGAATCGTCGCGAAGATGTGATGCTCGATTTCAAAGCAGGCAAAATCAATATCCTTATTGCCACTGATATTGTGTCGCGCGGTATCGATATTGATGATATTCAGTTGGTGATAAATTACGACGTGCCGCGCGAAGCCGAAGATTATGTGCATCGCGTGGGACGCACCGCACGTGCCGACCGCGACGGCAAAGCCATCACCCTTGTGGGAGGGAAAGACCGTATGAAATTCCGTAAAATCGAGAAACTCCTCGGCAAACCCGTCCGAAAAGGTGAACTGCCCGCCGACATCCCCGCTCCCGGCACCGACTCATCCGGACCCCGCCGCAACAATAACAGCCGCAATCAAAATAATAAGCGCCGCAAAAATCCGCGAAATAAAAACGGCGACCATCAAACCGGATAAACCCACAATATTAACCCCGGATTCCTCAGGCATTGTGCATCGGAATCCGGGGTTTATTTCAGAGTAATGCGCGGTCAAGTACCTGACTGATGTGGTCTACGAAGGTGAATCGAAGTCCGTCGATATATTCCGCCTTGATTTCGGCGATATCCTTCTCATTCTCTTTGGAGAGGATTATTTCTTCTATGCCGGCGCGCTTGGCAGCGATGATTTTCTCGCGGATACCGCCTACCGGGAGCACCTTTCCGCGGAGTGTTATCTCTCCCGTCATGGCGAGTTTCGAACGTACCTTCCTTCCGGTCAGCGACGAAGCCAGCGACGTCGTGATTGTTATACCCGCCGATGGTCCATCCTTCGGAATAGCACCCTCCGGCACATGGATATGCACATCATGCTTATCGAGTACACTCTGTTCGAGACCTATCAGCGAGGCATTCGCCTTAAGGAATTGGAAAGCCAGTGTCGCGGACTCCTTCATCACATCACCGAGATTACCGGTCAGAGTGAGTTTCCCGCTCCCGTCGGTCACTGTCGACTCAATAAAGAGAATCTCACCGCCTACCTGCGTCCATGCCAGCCCGGTCACAACGCCGATAGAATCGTTATTCTCATACATATCCGGATTAAACTCCTCCTTGCCGAGAAGTTCACCCGCTATTTTCTTATCTATCACCTTCGGGAAATCCTGATTGCGTACCTTCTTCACTGCAATCTTGCGCAGGAGTTTGCCGATGGTCTTTTCCAATTTACGTACCCCCGACTCGCGCGTATAATACTCTATGATATATTCCAGGGCATCATCCGTGAGTCGGATTTCCTCATCCTTCATTCCGTTTGCTTCCAACTGCTTGGGGAGAAGATGACGCTTTGCGATCTCAATTTTCTCTGCCGCGATATAGCCGGGTATGGAGATAATCTCCATGCGGTCGCGCAGCGGTCCGGAGATGGTCTCCAGAGAATTGGCAGTGGCTATGAAGAGAATACGGCTCAGATCATAATCCGCATCAAGATAATTATCATGGAATTTGGAATTCTGTTCCGGGTCGAGAACTTCGAGCAGAGCCGTCGAGGGGTCACCCTTATAATCCTTGCCGATCTTATCTATCTCATCGAGCACTATCACGGGGTTTGAGTACTCCATCTTCTGCAGTGCGGCGATGATTCTGCCAGGCATCGCACCGATATAAGTGCGGCGGTGACCTCTGATCTCAGCCTCATCGTGCAGGCCTCCAAATGCCACCCTGCCATACTCGCGATCCATTGCCGCCGCTATCGACTTGCCAAGCGAAGTCTTGCCTACACCCGGCGGGCCTACCAGACACAATATCGGCGACTTATTATCATTACGCAATTTAGCCACAGCCATCTGCTCCAGAATACGCTCCTTCACGCGCTCCAGTCCGAAGTGATCTTCATTCAGTTGATTCTCTATCCGGTCGAGCGAGATGTCGGTATCCTTGGTGTTATCCCACGGCAGATTGAGGAAGGAGTCAAGATAGGAATACTGAATACTGTAGTCGGGAGTAGTGGGACTCAAACGCTGCAATTTAGCCAGTTCGCGCTTGAAATGCTCTTTGGTATCGTCAGTCCACTTCTTATTATCGCCGCGCTTGCGCAGATTCTCAATGTCGGAGCCGGCACCGTGACCGATCTCCTTCTGCAGCATATCTATCTGATGCTGAATGAAATTCTCGCGCTGCACATCAGTGAGCACCTGATTCACCTTTGAATTGATGTCGCGTCGTATCTCAAGGAGTTGACGGAGTTTTGAGAGGTGGAAGAGTATATCCTCTATCACCTCCTGAAGGTATCGGCGATTGATTATATCATGCTTGGCTATCGGGTTTACGCTCAAATTGAAGAGAAGGCTCGACACAAACTGATACTCATCGCAGGTGCCGAAAAGTTCGTGTGCCGAGGGCGACTTCGCCTGTTCGAGTTCATGCACCTGATCATAACGCTCTATCAATTCATGGAAGAAAGCGGCGGCTTGCAGTTCCCCTTCTTCCGTGTCGGGAAGAATCCAATCCTGCTTTTCAGCCACGGCGCAAAGGCGTCCCTTCACCTTTACAAACCTCTGCACCGCCACGCGCGGACCGCTTATGCAGAGCAACTGCATAAAATCATCATCACCCTGAGGAGACTGCACACGCACTATGCGCGCCCATACACCCACTCTTTTCAAACCCTTCGACTTCCCCGCCTCATACTTCCCCGGATCCTGTGCCAGGAGTAGCACCGGTTGCCCATTCTCGATAGCATCCGAAATCACGGGTTCATTCTCCTCGATGGACTGGGGCAACGACATAGGGAGGTACGGACACGCGCATGTGAGAGCCATCGAGATTCTCACTACAGGAAACTTTATATTTTCAAAATCCCCCTCCTCCGGAATAGGTATTTCCAGACCGGGCACTTGATTGAATGGTGAATTATGTTTTTTATTCTGTGGCATATCTGAAGATGATGAATAAGTTGCCGGACTATCGACTTTATTGTCAAGTTGGGAATCAGCATCGGATTTTTCGGGATTTTCTTCGTTGAAATAGCCCGTAAGTTCCGGTTCGAAAGGATCATCAATCACGTTGGCGTAATTCATCACGGCTTCGAGTACATCCTCCGTGTATTCATCATCCTTCGGTTCATCATCCATCAACTTATGCTCCATCAACTCATCATCGCTATGTTTTTGTCTGCTCATTACTTTACGTTGAAAACGATTTTTACAGATTCCCTCCCCCCTTAAATCCATATAAAGGGAATCAGAATACAAAGTTACTGAAAAAACATGAGATTTCTACATCTCAATGATAAAGAAATTTTAAAATCAGTCGTAGATTGCCCAATTCCTCAGATTTTATGTAAATTTGCACTGTTATAGCAGTTGACTTTCATTACGTCGTAATTACTACAATCACAGTTGACTGTAATTACGTCATAATTATTGATAAAGACATAATTTTGATAAAGATATGGAGAACCGAGGAAAATTCAGGATGAAGCGGTTTCAACTCTCCGATGCGCGGTGCGGTTGCAAGATAGGTGTCGACGGTACGTTGATCGGCAGTTGGGCTCCCATATCTCCCGATGCCGTGCGGGCCCTCGATGCCGGATGCGGATGCGCTCTGATAGCCATGATGATTGCGCAGCGCAATCCTGCGCTGAACGTCACTGCCATTGATGTGAATGAAGACGCTCTGCTCGATGCCTCCCAGAATGTGGCTGAGTCAATCTTCGCCGATAGGATAGAGGTGCGGAATTGCGCACTCGACAGCCTACTTGCGGAACTCGACGAAGGGAGATTCGATCTGATAGTCTCGAATCCCCCCTTCTTCGAGAGTGGGATTGACCCTGCCGGGTCGGCACGAATGCTTGCGCGCCACGCTGGCACACTATCGCCTGAAAGCCTGATACGTGCGGCGCGGACACTCCTTACTCCACGCGGCGCACTCGCCTTCATTGCTCCGGCATCTTACATCCGCAAATACCTCGGAATTGCACGCGAATGTGAATTGCACCCTGAGAAGATATGCTTCGTGAAAGGTCATCCGGGAGCAGATTGCAAACGAGTGATGCTTTATCTCACCCGAAGCGATTCCTGTGGCGTCATCGGAGAGGGGAGTACTCTTGCCAAAACCTGCCCCGAAGAAATAAATGCCGGAGAAATACAAAAAAAAATAAACCAAAAAACAAAGAGGTGCCGCATCGGGCACCTCATTATTAGGGATAAAACCGGAAATTATACCCACGAATACAAGACTCTCGGCAAAGATTTCTATCTTAAATTCTGAAAATCCTTCATCC
>CAMWSV010000153.1 GCA_947177015.1 uncultured Porphyromonadaceae bacterium | reverse complement strand
GGTGAAGGATCGCCAGTTACTCTTGCTACTATTTATGATGAGTCAAGACTTACCATTGATTTTACGATACCCGAATTGGAAATTTCTCGAATCAATGCAAATGAAGGAGGATTCAATAACGAGATATATAAAAAATTTCCTGTGATTATTTCCTCTTCTCCTGATGGAGACGACTCTGAGGGCACTAAATATTATGCCGAATTGATTTATTCCTCTCCCAATGTTGATAGTTCCACAGGAAGTCTCATGCTCAAAGCAAAGATTATTGATGCTGCAGATAAACTGCTTACCGGCATGTATGGTAAGGTTAAACTCCCGGTAAATAATATCAAGGATGGAATTTTAATTAGAGATGCTTCTATCTCGACTGATCAGAGAGGTAAATATATATATACGCTCAATGATTCAAATAAGATTGTATATACTCCCATAGAAATCGGAGATCTTTATAATGATACTCTACGCCTCGTAAAGAAAGGTATCAATTCAAAGACACGATATGTGACAAGAGCAATGATGAATGTCCGCGCCGGTGAAACAGTAAAGCCTATTGTAGTCGGGAAATAATTTTATCAACGGCTTTTTGATAGTTCATATGTATTCCTCTCAAATTTGAAGAGTATGTTTTCAAAATTCTTTATAGATAGACCTATATTTGCCACGGTAATAGCCATATTAATGATTGTGGCGGGAGGCATGACGGTCTTTACCTTACCGATTTCTCAATATCCAGATATTACTCCTCCTACGGTTATGGTCAGCGCATCTTATCCGGGAGCCGATGCAGAGACTGTTGCCCGGAATGTTGGAGTCCCGATTGAGCAGCAGGTAAATGGAATAGAAGGAATGTTGTATATGAGCAGCAATTCCGGTTCTGACGGAAGTTATAGTCTTACAATTACATTTGCCAATGGCACTGATCTTGATCAAGCCGCTATAGATGTCCAGAATCGAGTTGCAGAAGTTGATGCTTCGCTACCGACTGTAGTTAAAGAGGAAGGCATAAGTGTTAACAAGAATTCATCGAATCAAGTATTATTCGTGGCGCTTCAGGCTCCTCCCGACTCCGGTTATGATGCTCTTTATCTTACAAATTATGCTCAACTTAATCTTATCGATCCATTATCGCGAGTAAGTGGAGTTGGCGGAGTATCCGCCTTCGGTGGAGGAGAATACAGTATGCGTGTCTGGCTGAATCCTCAGTTAATGGCAGCACTCGGATTGACACCTGCAGATGTAGAGAGTGCGATTCAATCTCAGAATACAGAGGTTTCATCGGGTAAGGTAGGTGATTCTAAATTCGGTAAATCCGAATTTGAATATAGTCTCGTATGTAAAGGAAGACTAAAGACATCTGAAGAATTCGGTAATATTGTTGTAAATAACAATCCTCAGAAAGGTATCGTAAGATTAAAGGATATTGCTAAGATTGAACTCGGAAGTGTATCATACGATGAATATGCAGCCGTCAACGGGCAAGAGAGTTGTCTGATTGGAGTTCAGCAATTACCCGGTGCAAATGCATTGGATGTTGCTGATGGTTCGATTGCCGAACTGGACAGACTCAGTCAATATTTTCCCGAGGGTATCACTTACAGAGTTGTTCAGAATTCAACAGACTTTGTACATGCCTCGTTAAAGGATGTCGGTACCACCTTTATATTGACATCTTTAATCGTGATGGTAGTAATTATACTATTCCTGCAGAACTGGAGAGCCGTAATAATTCCAATGATTACTATTCCGGTTTCGCTGATCGCTACATTCGCAATAATGAAACTGATGGGATTCTCCCTTAATACCCTTTCATTATTCGGATTAGTTCTGGCAATTGCTATTGTTGTGGATGACGCGATTGTTGTGGTCGAGGACTGCTCGCGACTGGTAGACAAAGGTACCATGACGCCCAAGCAGGCAGCGATACAGGCAATGAAAGAACTTACAGGGCCGGTAGTTGGAGAAGTGCTCGTATTGATGTCCGTTTTTATACCCACTGCATTTATATCTGGTATTACCGGAGAGTTGTATAAACAGTTCGCTTTGACAATAGCAGTTTCAACTGCGTTTTCAGGATTTAATGCTCTCACCCTTACTCCTGCCTTGTGTGCATTATTCCTTACGGCACGCAAGCAACCTCATTTTTTTATATTTAAATGGTTTAACTCCGTATGGTCAAGAATTGAGAAATTATATGATAAGATTATATCATCCATGCTCTCACACCCGTTGGTGTATATGATGTTTTTTTGCTTACTCGCCGGAATTGGAATATGGGGATATGTGGCATGGCCGTCGAGTTATATCCCGTCGGAAGATATGGGCTATTTTATGACAAGTGTGCAATTACCGCAAGAAGCATCCCTTGATAGAACTCATAAGATTGTAGATTCACTGTCGAGTGAAATTCGAAAAAATGTGGAAGGCGTGACTGATGTACTTGAGATATCCGGCTTTAACTTTGTAGCAGGTGGAGCAGGCTCAAATCTTGGAATTCTCATGGTCGAACTCGCACCATGGAATAAACGTGGAAAGTCAGAGAGTGTAGACGCAATTATGGAAAAGGTAGATATGATTGCAGCATCAAAATTTCCGGAAGCGCAGATATTCTCTGTCAATCCGCCGGCAATTCCTGGATTGGGTATAGAAGGTGGACTCCAATTGCAATTACTGGATATTAATAATCTTGGACCGATGGAGATGAAGAAGGCGCTGTCTGCAATTGAGGAAGAGGCTCAAAAGGATCCAAGGATAGCGAGCGTCACTTCAATGTATGAAGGTGAAGTGCCACAATACGAATTAAAGATAGATAGAGATAGAGTCACTTCTCTAAATATAAATCTGGAAAATGTATATAGTGCAATTTCTACTTATTTCGGAAGTTCATACGTAAATGATTTTAATATCTTTGGTCGGTCTTTCCAAGTAATTGTTAAGGGAGATGCATCGGCAGGGCGAAACCTGAGTGATATTCATAATGTCAGAGTAAGAAATGAACAAGGGGGAATGGTTCCGTTAGATGCATTTACTACTGTCGTTCCGCTCATGGGTCAAAGCACCGTTAACCGCTACAATATGTACCAGACTGCTGCGCTTACTGCAAATCCGGCTCATGGAGTTAGTTCTTCAGAAGGTATTAGGGCGTTAGAAGAGATAGTAAATCAAGCAGTAGGAAAGAATTATTCATACGCATGGACCGGCGAGGCATATCAGGAGACTCGGGCACAGACTACAATTTCATTTGTATTTGTTTTCGCTGTGATAATGACACTACTGGTGCTTGCTGCTCAATATGAGAGTTGGACAGACCCGGTGGCAGTAATTTTAAGTATGCCGATCGCTATTTTAGGAACTGTACTGGGATGTATCTTTATGGGGCAGAGTGTCAGCATATATACTCAGATAGGCTTGATTCTCCTACTCGGAATGTCGGCCAAAAACGCAATCCTTATAGTAGAATACGCCATGGATTTCCGTAAGGCCGGAGTAGATATCACGGAGGCTGCCCATGATGCCGGAGTTATACGTTTCCGTCCTATTATGATGACTGCATGTGCGTTTGTATTCGGTGTGATGCCGATGATGTTTGCAAACGGTGCGGGTGCTCATAGCCGTCAGGAATTAGGAACGGCAGTTGTATTCGGGATGGCACTCAATGCAGTTATCGGTACTACTTTCGTACCGGTATTCTGGAAACTTCTCCAGACTTTTAATGAGAAATATCTCGCTCCGATTAATCCTAATAGGAAAAATATGGTGAAGAATCCCAATTCCGTCCCTCCTACTCCCAACGCGGTTGCAGAGATATAAACCTTCAATACTTCTAATTAGTAACTCAAAGTAGTTTTAAAAATTGAAAGTATTTCTTGGAATCGACCTGAGCAAATGCTCAGGTCGATTTTTTAATCCCAATATATATTGTTAATTTGAAAAAGAGAGTCCCGCGATTCATAATTAAATCGCAGGACTCTTAAACAATATTATTATTGATTGACGCTCTAAGATGGAGAGTAGCAATCAATCTTTGTAAATTTCAAGTGATCAGATCCAACGCACGTAGGCGAAGTCCATACGGTGAGGCAGATCCACATTCTTAGGATACATACGGAGAGCGTAACGGAACATACCTGCATCTTTAATCTTCTTTTTCAAGGAATAAGTATAGACATCTCCCTCCTTGTTTGTGATCTTAAGATCAGTAGTACCGTCGAAAGTGCTTTCACCGTCGTGCTCACGATAGTAGACGAGTTCTACGCCGATTGAATCACCCAGACCCTTGGTATCTATCTTGCAAGAGATTTCAAGGTCAGAACCGGTAGAGAGAGCATTGGAAAGAGAATCATCATAATTCACGCAAAGTACCTGAATCTCGTTCCACTTGGAAGCAACTTCTTCTTTCCATGCCACGATTTCACGAGCCTTAGCGAAGTCATTTGCTTCAAGTTTTGCAGCACGCTTGGCCTCAGGTTTGTAGAAGCGAGCGATATAATCATCAAGTTGACGCTTCATTGTGAAATGAGGTGCAATATGACCGATCGAACGCTTGATATACTGAATCCACTCAGGGCTATAGCCTTTATAGTTCTTGTTAAAGTAGAGAGGAATGATCTCATTCTCAAGCATAGAATAGATAGTGGCTGCATCGAGTTGGTCCTGCTGAGCGTTATCCTGATAAGTGATACGGTCAGTCAGAGCCCATCCACCCTTTTGATCCATTCTGTAACCTTCATACCACCAACCATCGAGCACTGAGAAGTTGAGCACACCGTTCATCTCTGCCTTTTCGCCGGATGTCCCGGAGGCTTCGAGCGGACGAGTAGGAGTATTCAGCCAGATATCAACACCGGTAACAAGGCGTTTTGCTACAATCATGTTGTAGTCTTCAAGGAAAATAATCTTACCTTGGAACTGGGGCATCTTCGAGATTTCAACGATACGCTGAATAAGACCCTGACCTGCACCATCAGCAGGGTGCGCCTTACCTGAGAAGATAAATTGTACGGGGAACTGCTCGTTGTTAACGATCTTGGCAAGACGATCGAGATCAGTGAAGAGAAGGTGGGCACGCTTGTATGTAGCAAAGCGACGAGCAAAGCCTATGATAAGAGCATTAGGAT
>CAMWSV010000152.1 GCA_947177015.1 uncultured Porphyromonadaceae bacterium | reverse complement strand
ATATAGTATCTTCTTATATTTATCTTCTATATATCTTCCTTTAATATATCTTCTATATATATCTTCTTCAAGGTATATCTTTACGGCTTCGGGAAGTTTTCCCCGATATCCCGTTAATCCCACAATTACCCTTACTTCCCACTCACCCCTTACTCCGCTCCGGGGATAGGAATCACTCCCACCTCAACTCAAATCCCGCTCTCTCCAACTCACTCCAATATCCCGGGAAAGACTTCGCCACCACTTCGGGCATACTTATCCTCAAGCCGGGATATTTGCAGGCGGCGGGAGCGAATGCCATCGCCATGCGGTGATCATGATATGTGGCTATCACCGGATGCGGGTCGGGAGCAATACGCTCACCACTCCATAAAAGTGTGTCGGCACCGGGTGTGAGCAGATATCCCAACTTGCGGAGTTGGGCGATGAGTGCCTCCATACGGTCGGTCTCCTTATGCCGCAGATGAGCCACCCCCTCAAATCGGAAATGAACTCCCGCCATACAAGCCGCCACGGCTAATGCCGGCGCGAGGTCGGGGGTGTCGTTGAGGTTAAGAGATATTTCCTGAGGAAAACGTGGCGGTGAAGCAGGTTCTATACGTCCGGAACCATCGGGCATACATACGGTATGCACCCCCATGAGTGCGAAGAAATCAGCCACCCTGGAATCACCTTGCAGCGACTCCGAGGGGGGAGTGAGCCGCTTAAGATCCACAAATCTGCCGGTGATTGATGCCAATTCATAGAAATATGATATGGCGCTCCAATCCTCCGGAATAGTAATGGATGCGGGTGGATCAAGGGGCGTGCCTGCGTTAATGATCTTTATCTCGTGGTGATCGCCGTTCACCTCCTTGCCGTAGCGACGCAGAAGGTGGGCAGACATATCCAGATAGGGCATCGATACCCCCTCGCCAATGATAGTGATGTCGAGATTACCGCGCCATAGGGCGGATACGAGCATCAGGGCTGAGAGATATTGCGAACTCGTATCGCTCGTGGTGACGATATGCGGATTGCATAGACGCCTCCCCGAAATTCTGTAAGGGGGGAGAGAGCAATCGGCACCTTCACCCTTGATATCCGCCCCGGCATCGCGCAGCAGTTTCACCAATTTGGAGTGCGGACGCTTTTTGAGCGAGTCGTGGCAATCAAGAATTATCCTCACCCCCGGGGTGGAAGCCGCCAAAGCCATAAAGAAACGCAACGGAGCACCCCCCTGCCCGATATCCACCCGTTCGAAATCGAGTTCGACGGCAGGGGTGTCGGTAAGGCGGCAGCAGCAGCCGACCAACCGTTCTATCTGAGAGCGGTATACCCCGATACCCCGCAGCATCCCCTCCACATCCTCGCAGTCGGGGAGATGCCTCACCTGCGCAGGCACACATCCCGATGCCAATGCCACGGCATTGAGGGTAAGCACACGCAGCGCCACTGATTTCGACAGCGGCAACTCCACCGGTTGCTCAGCGCGCAAAGGATCGTATCTCAATATGACTTCTTTCATTCTGAATTATCTTTAACCCTGAAATTATTTCTTTTCCGGAAATTATTTCTTTCCGGTGAATAGGCAGGCATCGCCGTATGAGAGGAAACGATAGTCCATGCCCAGAGCCTCGTCATAAAGTCTGCGCCATAGGGGGAGCCGCTCACCCTTTCCGGCGGCATCGGCAGGCATCATTCCGAGGAAACTCCCCACGAGCAGAAGCAGCGTAGACTGCGGCTGATGGAAGTTGGTGATGAGTCGGGACGCTATACGCCATTTAAAGCCCGGGGCGATCATTATGGCTGTGGAGCCGGTGAGGAAATCCATCTTCTTCTGCGCCATAGCGTCGAGCAGGGCACGCAGCAAGGCGAGGGTATTCCGGCTGCGGAAATCCTGCCGATAGGCTGTCCATTGCTCCACGTGCATCTCATCGGGGTTACTGACATCGCGCCCCTGAAGTGAGAGATAGCCGAAGAGGGGGAGGGATTCGATGGTGCGCACGGAAGTGGTGCCTACAGCCACAATATCGCGGTCCTCTTCAAGCGCGCGCACTATGGATTCTATCACGCCGCGCTCCACGGCTATAGTCTCGGTATGCATCGGGTGGTCGCCGATCTCTTCCGACTTCACGGGTTGAAACGTACCCGCCCCGACGTGCAGCGTCACTTTAGCCTGCTCCACACCTTTCTCTTCCAGCCTGCCGAAAAGGGCAGGGGTGAAGTGCAGTCCGGCTGTGGGGGCGGCTACCGAACCCTCCACCCGCGAATAGACCGTCTGATAATCGCTGAGATCCGACTCCTCCGAATCGCGCTTCAGATAGGGGGGGATGGGGATATTGCCGGCAGCCTCCACGATATCGGCAAAGGTGGCGGAAGGGTTATCCCAACTGAATTCCACACGACGCGAGGCGGAACGTACTTCATCGTCGGCAAGCGGAATGAGTCGAACGCTGAGATGCACCGGAGTGTCGATACCCCGCACTTCGATCTGCCTGACGAGTTTCTCTTCCTTCCACTTCTTGAGATTGCCCACCATGCATACCCATTGGCAACGTTCACGCTGGGCGAATGCGAGCACGTAATCGTTGGGCGACGAGGGTTCCAGGATAAATACCTCTATAACAGCGCCCGACGGTCGACGGAATTTCATACGGGCGTTGATGACACGCGTCTCATTAGCGATCATCAACGCCCCGGCAGGGAGCAAATCGGGCAGATCGCTGAAGACGTGATGTCGCGGATTGCCGGCAGAATCAGCCACCAGCAGACGGCATGAATCGCGCACTTCGAGCGGATGGCGCGCTATGCGTTCATCGGGGAGAGGATAGTCGAAATCCTCGATGCGTATCGCCTCCACCTCATCGATAAGCGAATTATTGTCGGAATTGAAAATATCGGTCATAATAAATAGAAAAAATCCCCGTCTGAGTTAAAAAAGAACCGTGCCGATGCGTTCATCCTCCCTATCTTTAGAGATAATCTCTATCTTTAAAGATTGAAATTAACCGCGCCGGGACTCCCAATTAATGCAAAATAAATTAAATTTCACGACAAAAACAAATTAGCGAAACACCGGCAAAAAATAATATACTGATTAATAAGAGATTATTAAAAAGGAGTCAAAAAATTTAAAATTTTTCGAAAAAAAAAGGAAAAATACTTGCACGATAAAAAAAAAGTTCGTAACTTTGCACTCGCAATCGGGCGTTTAGCTCAGCTGGTTTAGAGCATCTGCCTTACAAGCAGAGGGTCGGCGGTTCGAATCCGTCAACGCCCACGAAACAACAAGTTATGGAACTCCAAAGAAGTATCGAAGTGATTTCGATGCTTCTTTTTTTGTCTGCCTGACGGCACACCCGCCACCCTATATCGGGTCAAGTACAAAACCGGGTCAAGTACAAAACCCGGAACAAGTCCAAAAGACGGTTAGATTATATGATATATACATCTATCTATATCCATAAATAACTAATAGATTGGGAATTAACCAACCGCGGAGCGGTTGTAGACTAACAAATATACATATTACAACATGATTATGGACTTAATCCTTTTACTCGGTAATGCCCTCTGACAATTTTGTTAGGTATGGTTAACAAAATCCTAAAAAAATGATTTTTATATAGTATGATTAATAAAATTCCAATTTTTGGATTTTTATTTGGTATGATTAACAAAATTTCCTTACATTTGCATTATGAAGATTATCGAACGATCACAATATATTGACCATATCAGGAAATTTCTGAATAAAGGGATGATAATTGCCCTCACAGGGCAGCGCCGTGTGGGTAAAAGTTATATCATGCGTCAACTGTCGGCTGAGATACAAGCTGCAAATCCGGATGCCAACATCATCTTTATAAATAAGGAAAAGACGGTCTTCTCCAATCTGCGTACCGCCGATGATCTGGCACGTTATCTCAACGGCAAACTCAAAGATGACGTCTCCAACTATCTGCTTATAGACGAGGTACAGGACATCGAAGGGTTTGAGAACATTCTGCGAAGCCTAAATGCTGATGAGGAGTGTCAGATAATAGTGACCGGAAGTAATGCCAAAATGTTATCATCCGAACTTTCCACATATTTGGGCGGAAGATATATCGAAATTCATATACAAAGCCTGTCATATCGGGAATTCCTAACCTTCCACGGGCTGGAAGATTCCGATAAGAGCCTGCTGAAATATCTTGAATACGGAGGTCTGCCCCACCTCTACCGTCTTGGTCTCGAAAATGAGGATATGGTATGGGAATACGTGCAGAATATATACAACACTATTGTGCTTAAAGATGTGGTGCAACGCGAGGGGCTACGAAATGTGACTTTGTTTGAGAATCTGATGCGATACGTCAGCGATAATACCGGTCAATTGGTATCCGCCACTTCTCTGGCTAAATATCTGAAGTCGCAGCGTGTGGAACTCACACCTATATCGGCAATAAATTATCTCAAAGCCGCATCTAATGCGTATATAGTCAACAAGGTTTCGCGTTATGATATCCACGGGAAACGACTCTTAGAGACCAACGATAAATATTATTTTGAAGATCTGGGATTGCGAAACATGCTTGTCGGCACCAACCGCAGCGGAGATATCGAGAAAGTAATTGAGAATGCCGTATATCTTCATCTTAAGAATCTTGGCTACAAAATCAGCGTCGGCACACTGCCCAACGGCGAAATTGACTTTGTGGCTGAAAAAGGTGGTACACCTATCTATATCCAAGTAGCATATCTTATCGCTGAAGAAAAGACATTGGAACGCGAATTCGGAAATCTGCTTAAGATTCAGGATAATTATCCCAAATACGTGATCTCAATGAATCCGATGTTGCGCCCTCAAAACTATGAAGGTATCCGCCATCTGACTCTCCGCCAATTCCTGCTTACAGATAGACTTTAACACGCATCACTTCAACCACGGGGGGCGGCGTATGATGCGGAGGAAGACGAGGTGTGATCTATTTATATAATAGAAGAGAGGTGATTTTTATATAATAAAAGAGAGGTGATTTTTATATAATAAAAGAGAGGTGATTTTTATATAATAAAAGAGAGGTGATTCCCGGCCGGGAATCACCTCTCTTTTATTGGTGGGGATTGGGATTATTTCTTGAGAAGGGTGCGGCCCTTTTCGATTGCCTGCTCGTTGAGGGGGATGAGTT
>CAMWSV010000151.1 GCA_947177015.1 uncultured Porphyromonadaceae bacterium | reverse complement strand
CTGCTCCAAGGCTGATTCAGAATCGGGAGCGAGATTTCCCGAGAGCGATGTGAGTAC
Organism: uncultured Porphyromonadaceae bacterium; assembly: GCA_947177015.1. GTDB lineage: Bacteria > Bacteroidota > Bacteroidia > Bacteroidales > Muribaculaceae > Lepagella. Next base: position 5,144 of record CAMWSV010000151.1, on the reverse strand, counting down.
GTACCAGAACGGATTATCGCAATAGTTGAGGGTGACGTTGCCCCCCTTCTGCATCTTGGGCAATCTTACTGAAAACTCCTTCTCTCCGGGCTTAAGATAGAATGTTGTGGCATCGCTGACCGGAGCAGATGACGGCAATACCGCTACCACACCCTGCTCTCCATCGGAACCCCTTTCCGACTCAGCAACGGCTCTAACTCCGAGTTGACCCAAATCAGAGGGCACGGTGAATGTCACGGTTATCACCTTTGATTCGTTTGCATTCAGGTTAAGAGCCGGCATCTTCTCAGCCGCCAGCACCTCACCGGTATTCACATCGAATATCTCAATACTCCCTGAGACGGGGAGCGGTTCATCGGTGGCATTCATGAGGGTGGCAGAAATCTGCGCCTTATCGCCGGTGAGCAGGAAGCGCGGCATCAGTGTTGATACCATCACCGGTTTTGAAGCGCGTGTGGTCAGTCGCTCCACACTCGCGTATCCTTCCTTATCATATCCCAATATCTGGAATGCCCAGGTGGTATTGAAATTGGGCACTTCAAACTCCACATCCACATATCCGTCGGCATCTGTGGCGAGCATCGGCTTGAAGAATGCCAGGGGCATCTCCATTTCGCGGAGTTCCACTTCAGTGCTTGCGCCGCCACCATTGCCGGCGCCCTGAGTCTGAATACCTCCGGTGGCCACAACCATCTCTTCTTCAAGAGCCATATCGGATGAGGCTTCCATCTTGGCTGATGCCACCGTATTTGCCTTCGGGGATGCATAATCCATAGCCACCATCTCAACCATACCGTCTTCATGCGCCGCTGAGGTGCCTCTGATGGACAGCGACCTCATATATTTATCACTGTAGAGCCTGTTGGCAGAGCCATACAGGAATGAGAGGGCTGCAAACTGAACCGGATTTTTCACATAGCGGAGTTGCGACAATGAAGCGCTATAGCGCAACGTTCTGCTCCATGGGGTTTCGATACCGCCGATTGCCATATAGTTGATTTCGCCACGCGGATTGAAGTGCCATCTGAAAGGTGTCAGCGCATCCAATGCTTCGTTCGACATCACTGCCATCACTGCGGCATCACCTAATGCCGACATTCCGGAATCATCTGATTTCTCGCTACCCTTCCAACCCGACATAAGACGGAATTTCCACGTCTCTTTATCACCGGGCACAATGCGGTCGCGGAATGTATCGACTTTGAAGAGCGTAGTCTTATTAGCCTCGGCAGGCAACACCCTGATTACCGGAGACTCTTGCTTCAGGTTATGACATCCTACGAAGTAAAGACTTACACATTCCCCTGCTTCCGGTGCCTTCACCTTAATTGTCATATTCTTACCGGCGGGACGTAACCATTCACGGCTTCGTGTACCCTTCTCATCGGCAATCTGCATATAGAGCCATTCATCTTCGTAGCCGGAGCCTACAGTGACGTCTACTTGCGACTCTCCGGGTTTTGCATAATAGACTCTTTCAGGAGTCCATACGGCAGTAGCAAGAGGGGGACGCTTATCGCCGCTACGCCAGAAGATCAGTTCCTGTTCCAGTGTATCCGCTTCCCATTCGGTCTGATTACCCTTCGATACCTTCATAGCCTGCGGAAGCACAACCCTGAGTTTATATACTCCGGAAGCAATTTTAGCAGCATCGAGTGTGAGGACGGGTGATTTGAAACTACCCTTATCAACCACACTCACCTCTTTCTCGCCGGAATAGTCACATTGTGTCAGAGAGAAGTCGAGTTCTTTCATCGCAGGCTCCCCTAAGAGGTCGGTGACTTGAACACGCACATCAATCTTATCCTTCGTGACCTCCACCTCGTTCTTTCCCTCATAGTTGAGAGTAAATCCCTCCCCTACTGCAAATCCCTTGCGGAGTGAAGTCTGAGTCTCTCCTGCCGGTGAGGTGGCTGTGGCTGTGGCATAGAATCTGCCGAAGTTGTAGGATGAGGTGTCGTCAGTAGCAGGTAATGTAACCTCAGCCTTGAATCTGCCGGTGGCGTCAGTTGTGGCTGTTGCTCCGAATTCATCCTCTGCAGGGGCTTCAATCATCCATCGACTCCACCATGGGTCGAAGTTCACGTCCAGTGTCACCTCCGCCCCGGCTACCGGCACGCCGGAATAGGTCATTACCACACCGGTAAGCACAATCTTCTTCTCACCGTTGGATAACTCTTCGCCTGAAGAAGCGACCTCAGGATTATCAAGGTTCACCCGGAAAGAAGGTACCTTATAGTCTGCCACCTCCACTGATGTGGAGCCGATAATGCGTTCGTCGGCAAGCACTCTGAGTGTGAATCTTCCGGTCAAGCCATCAGTGGGGATAGTAAATGCTGTTTCTGTTCTGCCATATTTATCGGTCTTGACTTTTTCGGAGGAGATTTCCTGATAATTGGCATCAAAGAATTTTACTGTCAGGTCTTTTTCCGGAGCCACTGCTACGGTCTTACCATCAGTAGAGGTAGCCACCACAGCCAACTTCACCGTATCACCCGGATGATATATTGCCAGGTCGGTGAAGATACTGCCATTAAGGTGAGTCGCCTGTTCGGCGGGAGAATACCCTTTTGAACCCTCCCAGAGCAGACGGTCTTTGCCGGATGTGATTACCGCCATGCAGTGGTCGTATGGCAAAAGCACCTTTCCGCCGTTGTCTGTCACGAGTGTGGTCTTCTCCTGCCGCTTATAATAATTGGTATTGGTAAACACTACCGTAGCCCCCCTAACAGGAACGTTATTCCTGCCGTTTACCACATATAGATATTTATCGGCAGGTTTCAATTTTCTGTTACCGCTATCAGGGAGTTTCTGAAGTCGGGCATCGGTGGTGGCAAAGCAACTCAAGTCGCTCACCAATATTACATTCGGATAGTCCTGTTTCTCTTCTTCAAACATCCCTGCGAGTGCATCCGTACGCGACATTACAAAGGCATAATAACCCGGAGCCACATCATCTACGGCTACTGCCGGATTATTCTCAACAGGCTCGCTCACATCATTCCGGATATGAGCAATGACTTTGACCTTACCCGTAGCCTTAAGTTCCTGATTCCGCACTCGATTTCCTTCTGCCTGGGTGGCAGAGATGGGCACCATGAGGAGATAGCCGTCAGCAATATTGTAGGCATTGATTTTAACGGTGTCTCCCGATGTAAGCCATTGTCCGGGTGTCGACACGGAATATTCCGGTTGCATCAACCGATCTATTATGGACTTCAGATATTTCTTTACATCTGCATCCTTATCATCCTTTACATCCGAGATGAGATGAAAGAGTTCCCGCTTGCGGTCTAAGGTAGTGGTATTAAACTTACCTCTCGAATCGAGTGCAGCAATCAATTCTCCGCGGCGGGGATTCCCTACCGGATATAATTTCAGCAGTTCGGCTACCGATCGATCATAAAGCCCGTTATTTGACTCACCCCGCGAATACGTCAATTTTGCAAGACGCGCACGCAGCAGTGCCTCACTCCCACCATCTTTAATATCAGCCTCACTCATGAAAGATTCATCAGCGGCTATAAGACGGTCAATGAGTTTTGCAGGAGCAATATCGCCGGCAATCTCCACGCCGGAGTCTCCGAGGTTGGATCTGTTGTATATTTCGATAACCTGATATACGATGAAATCCAACACACTGTAGTGAGCCGGATTGCCGCTTTCAAGTCCGGTAAGAACTCCCCCTATTGTAGAGAGGTCAGTCCCTCCCAACCTCTCGGAATCGGCAAGTGCCTCAGCGCAAAGTTTGGCTATCTGATCCTTAAACTGCGCTCCGCTCCATAGAATAGGATTCGCATTGAGATCCTCGGGCGGAAGCATGCGGCTGTCATATTCCCATCGTTTCTTCGCGTAGGTAGTGGTCAACTGCCGGGCCTGCAGAAGTATGGCAAGATTCCTCCATGGAGTACCCGACATTTCCGCCACCTCTTCATAGCGTTTCATTATGGTGGCGATACTGTCACTGCTTATCAGTGCGTCGGCGGCTGCCATCTGCATGGCAGCCTTCAATGCCTTTTCAGGATTTCCGGCCTGCAGGGATACTGTAAATACCTTTCCCGCATCCTTAATCACGTCTGCCGGGAATGCAAAGTCAGGATTCTCGAAAGTGGTGACTGTCACGGCTGACTCATTTTTCACCTTCGGAGTCAGATTCTTGCCACTTGCATTAAAACCAAACATATTGATAAATAGAATGAAAAAAAGGAGGGTGCGTAACCCTCCTGCTGAATTATATCTCTTCATACGCAATTATATCGTTGATACACCGCCGGATATAAGCAATATTTAATAGTGCTCAATTCGATTATTTCGAGTAGCAGGCAAGATAAGCAGATTATTATATTTATTTTTTCCTGCGTTCTTCTCTACGTTTATGATGCATATCCATCATCTTCTTATGGAATTTCTCCTCCGCCTCCTTCATCTTATAAATCTGCTTCTGTGAGAGAAATTCCGCGAATCTGGCATCATATTCCTTATCGATATGCGCATCGCGTATGCGGCAGTCTGATATCTTGGTGCTCAGTTCCTTATATTCCGCTTCGGTTGCATCCTTCTTCAGGCGTCGCTCCATACTGCGCATTGACTCGAAGTTCTTACGCTTCTCCTCGCTCATCTTTTCATAGAGTTCCACGAATTTCGCTTTCTGGTCTTCCTTGAGTTCCATCTCCTGAGCAAGATACTTTATCTTATAGTCGCGCAATTCTTTAAGTTTCTTCTCATCGGGTCCGCGTCTGCCGTCGGGATGCGCATACATTATCCCCGCACTCGCTACGATCATGAGAAAAAGAAACAGTAATTTCTTCATTTAATTTAGTTTTTTGAAATATATTTTTTATTAAAAAATCTCAGATATCGATTTTGTTCAAATCATGTTCTCATACTCCGGATGAAACTCATAGCCGAAATCTTTCTCAAATTCCGACATATCGGAATAGTCGTTGGTGAGAGCCTCCTCAATTTCAAATTCATTCAGATCATCAGAGGATGCTTCATAGAAATAATTGAAAGTTTCGGAGTCATCGAGTGCGAGCACCACGTCTTGCGGCGGATTGTCGAGATTGGCAGTCTGAGCATTCTGCGATGCGATATGAAACATCTTCATCATACACCATATTCCGGCAAACATCGCCGCCATATAT
>CAMWSV010000150.1 GCA_947177015.1 uncultured Porphyromonadaceae bacterium | reverse complement strand
GGGCTATGCAACTGAACTAAAGGGACAAGTATATCGTAAAAAAACAAAAAGAACTTTCTCCCCCCGACATTCCCTTACTTAATTTTATAAAACAAACGGATTTTTATAAAATAAACGGATTTTAAACACTTTCTTAAACTTGTAATTTGATATATATGCGCAACGATTCGGAACTCTCTTCTCTATCTCTGCTGGGAAATCAGGGCACTGTTTACCCTAACGATTATAATCCTGCTCTACTCGAAACTTTCGACAACAAGCACCCCGATAATGAATACGTGGTGACGTTTGACTGCCCCGAATTCACCACTCTATGTCCTAAAACCGGGCAGCCTGACTTCGGACACATCTACATATCATATATTCCGCGGGTGAAGATGGTAGAGAGCAAGAGCCTGAAACTATATCTTTTCTCATTCCGCAACCATGGTGATTTTCATGAGGATTGCGTGAATATCATCATGAAAGACCTCCGCGATCTCATGGATCCCCGATATATCGAAGTGCGAGGTCTATTTATGCCTCGCGGGGGCATCAGCATCTTCCCCTTCGCCAACTGGGGCGATGACGAACACAAAGGCCTCGAAAAGGAACGCCGTGTGGCAGCCTTCGCCGAAAACACCAAGGCATATCGTCTCTCTTCTCTCTAATCATCTTAATTTATCTTTTTTCCTCTTTTACCTCTTCTTCCTCTTCTTCCTGAAAAAATATGACGATGAATAAAGATTCAATAATAGTACTTTCCGGCGGCATGGACTCCGTAACTCTCCTCCACGACTATAAGGATAGAATCGCACTTGCCGTGACATTCGATTACGGCTCGAATCATAACGCGCGCGAAATAGAGTGCGCGCGCAAGAATTGCGAGATACTCGGCATCGAGCATCTGGTGATTCCGCTGCAGTTTATCGGTCAGTATTTCGAGAGTTCGCTCCTCTCGGGTGCCGATGACATTCCGGAAGGTCATTATGCCGATGAAAACATGAAGAGCACCGTAGTGCCCTTCCGGAACGGCATCATGCTCAGTGTGGCTTGCGGACTCGCTGAGAGCCGCCATCTGAAGCATGTGATGCTCGCCAACCACAGCGGCGACCACGCCATTTACCCTGACTGCCGACGCCCATTCGTAGATGCCATGAGCGAAGCGATGAAGGAGGGCACTTACGACGGGATCACCATCCTCGCCCCATACACCGACATCACCAAATCCGACATAGCCCGCATCGGTGGTAAATTAGGTGTCGATTACTCCCTCACCTACAGTTGCTATAAAGGACTCGAAAAACACTGCGGACGCTGCGGCACCTGCGAAGAACGCCGCGAAGCCCTTGCAGCGGCCGGCATCACCGACCCCACTATCTATGAAGATTGACCTTATATCCGAATAATATAAAATCCACTCCCATATTCCGTAATATTGCTGAATATGGGAGTGGATTTTATGTTTCAGTTCCTACTGTAAGTCAGTCTATTTGTCAGGGGATATCGAGATAGCGGTGCATCTGGGCTGAGAGGCGCCAGCGGGGATCAGCCTTGACTTTGGCGATGGTGTCGGATAAGTTGCGGGCACATTCCGCAGCGTCGCTCATAAAACAGGGCTGGAGATACATCCGTGTATTCTCACTCCGCTGTGGCAAGGTGAAGTAGGGATCAAGCGTCTGACCCACATTGACCACCTTTATCTCATCGGCACGCCGCAGACCGATTCGTTCGGCTCCCGGCGTCATCCCGATTTTGGGCGACCACGTTATCCAGTCAATCCCTTCCGGCAGAGGATTTGTGCCGTTGGTCTCTATCGCAACGTATCTGCCGGCTTCGTGAAGCGCATCTATCAACGGCTTATCGATATGCAGCGAGGGTTCGCCTCCGGTAAGCACCACTATCGCCCCCTCCGGATACTCGTTGACACGCGCCATTATATCGGCGGCATACATGGGGAGTGACTCTTCGTGGCGGGTATCACAAAACGGACATTTCAGATTGCATCCCGAAAAACGTACGAAAATTGTCGGCATACCTGTATGGTATCCCTCACCCTGCAAGGAATAGAATATCTCGTTGATCGGATACATCTTCATATCTTATACTCCTGTTTTCTTGTTGGCTTACCTATCTGCGGCTCACTCATCCTTCTCATATATGGCGATATTCCCTTCACTCTCCTGCACCTCGCAACGCCAGGCGTTCTTGACACTCTCCACCACCCAGCGGGCGATATTCTCCGCCGTGGGATTGAAAGGGAGCACATCATTGAGCACGGCATGATCAAGGAGATCCTGCACCTGCTGCTTGACGTGAGTGAAATCCGTCACCATCCCGTCACGATTCAATTCGCGAGCCCGACACTCCACGGTGATAATCCAGTTATGTCCGTGCAGAGCGGTACATTTACTCGGATATGAGAGCGACAACGCGTGTGCCGCCGATATTTCAAGACGTTTCTTAACGTAATACATTCCTTTTTTCCTTTCTGTTATTCTTTACCTTCCTCGATTTCGGGGGTTGCCGATAGCGGCTCATCCTCTATCCCGGCAGTCGCCGGATCATGGTCGGTCGGTTCATAGCCCGGCTTCAGACGCGATATTATCAGGCGACAACGCTCCGAGATCAGCCGGCAGTCAGTACGCAAATCCTTCTGAGCCTGCAATCCTGCGAGATACACCGGTAGTCCCAGCGGGAAGAGCACCATCATAGTCCATCCGAGCCATTGCCTGCGAGCCGGACGATACACCCATACCTGACGCATCACGGGGAAGTCGCCGAGCAGACCCACCACCTGCGGATCGCGTGAATCGGTGAGATAGGTGATGGTATTTTCAAGACGCTCCGCTACCTCAGCCACCTCTGCAGGATCGATGCCTCGGAGCCAATATCTCTTATAGCCGAGAAGTCTGCCATAACGCTTGCCCAGTGCCGAAGCATCCCCGGCAAGCGCTTCAAGCATCCCGGCACTCTCGTCAATATCGATTTCGTTGATGATAACCTCTTTGGAGGCGACACTGCGCACTCCGCGCGCGCCCACCAATTTCCTCATGAACGACACATACCTGTCTTTATCAAACACGGCTGAGTCGTTCATCGCCTTCCAAGTGACATAAACGCCTAAGGGAGCAAGGATAAACGTAGAGAGCCACATACCTATCCACACTTCGATCTTGCCGTCGCGCGCCATCTTATACCCCGTATTGTCGATGATGTAATACACCACGAAGAGCAACACCGATATCACCAACGGCGTGCCCAAGCCCCCCTTGCGGATAATAGCCCCCAGGGGCGCGCCGATAAAGAAGAATATCACGCACGCCACCGAGAGGGTGAATTTCTTAATCAACTCGATATCGTTGCGGCGCAGTATTTTCTTCTCATCATCCATCACCTGAGCCCGGAAGGTGAGTATCTGCCGCCTGCTGTCGAGTTGTGTAAGCGCGTTGTTTATCACCGACGCCTGATCCTTCTCGGGGAGGGATCTGAGCAGGGTATCAATACGTATCGGGGCCACCGCCGCGAGTTTCTTGTCGATGATGGTGTCGAATTCATACTTGCGCCCGCGATCGCCTAATTGGAAACTTTCGCCACCGTCAAACACCGACATCGACGTATTGATTCCATCGCCCGATAAGTCCGAAGCGGCGGCATATTCCGAAGTCTCTTTCTCGGAAGAGCCCGGTTCGGCTGCGGCTTTGGAGGCCGGTTTACGTTTTGCATTATCCGGATTGCTCAGCACCGCGCGCGCCGTGTTCACACCCCGTAACTCCGACTCCACCAAGGGGGCGAAGTTATCCCTGCCGATAGAGTCGAGACGCGCGGAGATGGAGTCCATGGCAAGCATCAACTGATTGATATTCTTACCCACATACTGCTTGCGCATACCCTCCTCGTCGAGACGGTTGAAGTTGGCGTCAAACGGTATCAGCACCTGCTTGTCGAGAAACGTCTCACGCCGGAATGGTGTGTTCATGCCGCTCTTACGACTGTTCTGATCGCGAAGATTTTCAAACTGCTCACCCTTATACAGATGCAGATACAGATAGCGCATATCGGGGGTCATCGCCATCTGCGCGGAGTCGGAGGTGATCACCGTGGCGTTGTCGCCGCCGCTGCTCACATCATATATCATCACATTGCGCAGCATGCCGGTGGTCTTATCCTTCTCCTTCACATAGAGGTTATAGCCCGGAATCTGATCATAAAACACATCCTCGGGGATCTCAAGTTCGGGCGATTTCTGACGCATAGAGAAAAGGAGCGTCCACATCTTCACCTGCGCCTTCGGCAGCACATCATTCTGAAAAAAGAATGCGCCTACGGCGATGACGCCCACCGTGACTATCAGCGGAGCCATCACTCTCACCAGAGATATGCCGGAGGCCTTCATCGCCGTGAGTTCGAATTTCTCCCCCAGATTGCCAAACGTCATCAGGCTGGCAAGCAGTATCGCCAGCGGCAAAGCCATCGGCACCATCGACACGGCGGCGTAGAAAAAGAGTTCGCCGAGCACACCAAGACCCAGGCCTTTGCCTACCAGATCGTCGATATACTTCCATAGAAACTGCATGAGCACGATAAACAGCACGATGAAAAATGTCATCGCAAACAGCGGAAGAAAAGTCTTCAACATAAATCTGTGCAGGCGCTTCATGAGTATCATATTACAAAATTACAAAAAATTTTAACTCCTTTAGCAAAAAAGGGACTACTATTATATTTTTCCTCCTCATATTTTATTATCTTTGCAGTGTATTGGAGCAGCGGGAGCAACGCGGAGTCACCCCCTGCCGCCGGAGGCTGATTCTTTCAGTCTGTCTTGCCGCGCTTCCGCCGCCTCTCTCATTTCCGGACATCAACTTTAAATTTATTATATCATGACACTTTTCGAACGTCTTACGGCTACTGCCAAGGCAATGCCTCAGAAACTGATTCTCCCCGAATCGAAGGAACCCCGCACTCTTCAGGCTGCGGATCACATTCTCTCTGAAAAAATCGCTGAAGTAATCCTCATCGGCGATAAGGAGGAAATCCTTGCTGAAGCAGCCGGACTCAATCTTGCCAACATCGACAAGGCTATCTTCGTGAATCCTCTCGACGAGACATTCACCGCTCAGTATGCAGAACTCTTCCACGAACTCCGCAAGAAGAAAGGTGTGACTCTCGAAATGGCTCAGGAGCAGGTGAAGAATCCTCTCTATCTCGGATGCCTCATGATCAAGGCAGGCA
>CAMWSV010000149.1 GCA_947177015.1 uncultured Porphyromonadaceae bacterium | reverse complement strand
GAGAGGGGTGTGTAGGGGAGATCGAACGCTTCGGCTACGGCTTTGAATGTGATCTTGCCATCAACCACGTTTACGCCGTCGGCGAGTCCGGCATCTCTGCGGCAGGCTTCCTGCCAACCGAGATCAGCAAGTCTCAGAGCGTAGGGGAGAGTAGCGTTTGTCAATGCCAATGTGGAGGTATAAGGCACTGCACCGGGGATATTAGCCACAGCATATTGGATTACTCCGTCTACTTCAAACGTGGGTTCCGAGTGAGTGGTGGGGTGAGAAGTCTCAAAGCATCCGCCCTGGTCGATGGCAACATCTACCATCACCGAACCGGGACGCATGAGGCTCACCATCTCGCGGGTGATGAGGTGAGGAGCCTTAGCACCGGGAATCAGCACCGACCCGATCACGAGATCCGTATCAGGGAGTTCCTGCTCGATATTGTGCTGCGAACTATAGAGAGTCTTTACATTCTTGGGCATTGTCTCAGCGCAGTGGCGCAGCGTGGGGAGCGAAATATCAGTAATAGTGACGTCTGCACCGAGTCCGGCTGCCATCAGGGCTGCGTTGCGTCCTACTACTCCGGCACCGAGTACCAGCACCTTGGCGGGACGTACCCCCGGCACTCCGCCGAGCAGCACTCCGCGTCCTCCCTGGGGCTTTTCAAGGAAGCGGGCACCCTCCTGAATCGACATTCTTCCTGCCACTTCCGACATCGGGATCAGCAGCGGAAGTGTGCCGCGGGTGTCGCGCACTGTCTCGTATGCGATGCAAGTGGCACCCGACTTCAGCATAGCCTCAGTGAGCGGACGATCAGATGCAAAGTGGAAATAGGTGAAAAGCAATTGCCCCGGACGCACCAGCGCGTATTCCGGTTCGATGGGTTCCTTCACCTTGATGATCATGTCGGCAGTGGCATATACATCTTCGATAGTAGGGAGAATGGTGGCTCCGGCCGCTGCATATTCTTCGTCGGCAAAACCGGATCCTTCGCCGGCTGTAGACTGCACATATAGGTCATGACCGTGCTTTACGAGTTCTTTTACTCCTGCCGGGGTGGCACCTACACGGTTCTCATTGTTTTTGATTTCTTTGGGAATTCCGATTTTCATGGTTTTAAAGATTTTATGGTAAATATCTATAGATCATTCGGTCAATCCATAGATTATAAGAAAGTTTCAGATATATAAAAGGTTGTGGTTGATTACTGCAGTTGGCGGGCGAGGTCGGGGCGCACAGTGCGTATTGTCGAGATGAAGGCGGAATCGAACGCCGCCACGCATCCGGGTTGCTTATCGAGTTGATATGCCGCTTTGCGACTGGCTGCCTCCAATATAGCCCCATGAAACTCCATTGAGTCGGCAAACTCACGGGTGATGATAAGCCGCGCGGCTTCGCGGCCGGCATTACGGGCTGCCTCAAGTTGAGCCTCCGATTCGGTAGAACCCTTCTCAGCCTGCTTTGTCGAACAGGATGCCGCCGAAAGCGCCATTGCCAACACCGGAATCACGAGCAGATATTTATACCATTTCATTGCGGAAGTTGATATGCCGGGATTGATACTAATTTGATATGATACACAAGAGTGGAATAGGGCTTTATAGTGCCGTTGGGAGTAGACCCGTAGCCCGCCACGTAGGGTATGATGCACGTCACGCTGTCTCCCACCTGCATATTGGTGACGCAATTCCAGAATCCGATTATATTCTGATTCGGACGGCACTGATAGATAGAGTCGCCGTGGGTGGTGGAAGAATAGGAATCCGAAAGGCGGTTGCCGTTGATGTCATCCACGTCATATTTCACCTTCACGAGTGAATTTGAGAGCGGACGCAGATTGTCGGCGGTCAGTGAGCGGTCGTTTTCCCACTTCACAAGGCAGAATGCCTGCGGAGCCCAATCGGGTGCCAGACGTGTGTATAGCGGCCTGCCCTCAGGAGTGACGAGCGCCTGCTTTTCAGTGACGAAAGCCATATTCTTCTGTTCCCATTCCGTATAATCCACAGTATTGTCATCCTTCAGGCAGGAAGCGAACAGAATTGTTGTCAGAGGGAGTGTAAGGAGTAATTTTTTCATTAAGCGATGTCAGGAGAGACGTTATTATAAGAATTTATAACACTGACAGGATATCCGCATATAATATTTGCCGATATCCTGTCTGCGAGTAAGATATTAAAATTCCACTTTCGGGGCGCTTTGCGCACCGGCATCGGCTGAGAACTGCGGTTTTGATGAGAACCCGAACCAGCCGGCGTAAATATTGGTGGGGAATTTCTTGATGGAGGTGTTATATTCCATCACTTTCTCCGTGTAATTACGCCGGGCGATAGTGATGCGGTTTTCTGTGCCTTCGAGTTGTGCCTGCAGATTGAGAAAATTCTCGTTGGCTTTCAGATCGGGGTATGCCTCAGTCACTGCCAGCAGCGATTTCAGCGCCGACGACAATTCATTCTGAGCCTTCTGGAAGCGTTCCAGATTCTCCTCGTTGAGGTCTTCAACATTGAGGTTGACCGAAGTGGCTTTCGCGCGAGCCTCAGTCACCTTCACCAAAGTCTGCTCCTCATGAGTGGAGTATCCCTTCACGGTATTTACCAGATTAGGAATCAGATCGGCGCGACGCTGATATTGATTCTGCACCTCCGCCCATGCCTGGTCCACACCCTGCTGTTCCTCTACGAGTGAATTGTAATTACACGAAGAGAGGGTGGTAATCGCCAGCACTGCGAGGCAGATAAAAATTAATTTCTTCATAACCGGAAATCTTAGTTAATGTGTGGAGGATTTGAAGAGTGGACGAGTATAGTACTCATCAACTGGTAAACTCATCAACTCACCAAAATTAGAGGAGTTTCTTGAGCAGAGTGTTGAGGTTTACCTTATCGGCGAGCAGACGTTCCAGATCTGCGATAGCCACACGTTCCTGCTCCATAGAGTCGCGGTGGCGCAGAGTTACGGTGTCATCTTCGAGAGTCTGATGGTCTACGGTGATGCAGTAGGGAGTTCCTATCGCATCCTGACGGCGATAACGCTTGCCTATAGAATCCTTCTCATCGATCTGGCAAGTGAAGTCGAAACGCAGACGATGCTGGATTTCGCGAGCCTTCTCCGGCAGCCCATCTTTCTTCACCAAGGGGAGCACTGCACACTTCACCGGAGCCAGAGCGGCAGGGAAATGCAATACCACACGGCGATCACCATTGCCGAGATCCTGATCTTCATAGCATGAGCAGAACACTGAGAGGAACATACGGTCTACACCGATTGATGTCTCGATCACGTAGGGCACGTAACTCTGATTCAGTTCGGGATCGAAATATTGAATCTTCTTGCCCGAGAATTTCTCATGCTGAGAGAGGTCGAAATTGGTGCGTGAGTGGATTCCCTCCACCTCCTTGAATCCGAAGGGCATGAGGAATTCGATGTCGGTGGCGGCGTTGGCATAGTGAGCGAGTTTCTCGTGATCGTGAAAACGATACTTCTCATTGCCGAGTCCGAGAGCCTTGTGCCATTTGAGGCGCGTATTGCGCCAGAATTCAAACCATTTGAGTTCCTCGCCGGGACGCACGAAGAATTGCATCTCCATCTGTTCGAACTCACGCATACGGAAGATAAACTGGCGCGCTACGATTTCATTGCGGAATGCCTTACCGATCTGAGCGATACCGAAGGGGAGACGCATACGACCGGTCTTCTGCACATTGAGGTAGTTCACGAAGATACCCTGAGCGGTCTCCGGACGCAGATATACTTCCATAGCGCCATCGGCAGTGGAACCCATTTCTGTCTTGAACATGAGGTTAAACTGGCGTACGTCGGTCCAGTTGCGGGTACCCGAAATCGGGTCTGCGATTTCATAGTCAAGGATGATCTGCTTGAGGTCGGCAAGGTCATTGGCGTTCATTGCCTCAGAGAAACGGGTGTGGAGTTCATCGCGCTTCTTCTGATGCTCAAGCACGCGGGGATTGGTCTGGCGAAACATATCCTCGTCAAACGATTCGCCGAAACGCTTGCGGGCTTTAGCCACCTCCTTATTTATTTTATCGTCGAATTTTGCGATTTCATCTTCGATAAGCACGTCGGCGCGATAGCGCTTCTTTGAATCCTTATTATCGATCAAGGGGTCATTGAAGGCATCCACGTGGCCCGATGCTTTCCAGATGGTAGGGTGCATGAAGATTGCAGAGTCGATACCCACGATGTTATCGTGAAGCATGGTCATTGCTTCCCACCAATAGCGCTTGATATTATTTTTAAGTTCAACACCATTCTGTCCATAGTCATACACGGCTGAAAGACCGTCATAGATTTCTGAAGATTGGAACACAAAGCCATACTCTTTGGCATGGGCGATTATAGTCTTGAAGATATCTTCTTGCTTTGCCATTTTTATATAATACTTAAAAGAATAGGCAAAGATAATTAATTTGCCGTAAACTCACAAATCTTTTTTTCAGTTTATAAGAAGAGTCCTGATGTTGTTTGCGATGTGAAATCGGGGACTTTAATCGGTAATCTTTCCCATTCACTGCGAAATGATAATTGATAATATAATAATTACAATTCCAGAGGTAAAAAATTACAATTCCAGAGGTAAAATAAGATGCTATATTAACAAAAAGATAGAATCTTGATTTATACTCAATTTGGTATTGTAATATTATGGGTTAAATACTGAAATTTTATAATTGAGATTTTAGAGGTTGAAGTAGTAGGTGCCGGTGGAGAGGACGGTGTAGAAGTTGTACATGGTGCCGCGCAGGAGGTAGGAAGTGTTGTAGGCAGGTTGGTCGATGCCGCGGTTCCAGAAGTCGGTCCAGGGATTCCAGGCGTTAAGCACGGTGACGTTGTATTGGGCACCGACGTAGTTGTAACTTACTGTCATCGGGATCGTGCGCCAGATGCCTTGAGCATCGTAGCCTACACCCACTACGTTGGTGACTCCCGAATTCTGCGGCATCGCCGGATTTATATTGACAATTACAGAGGGGGATGATGACCATCCGCCACCCCACGGGCCACCCCATGCCGGACCCATGCCCGGACCGGGACCTCCCATATTTGGCTGGAAGTTGCCTCCGGCTCCCGGCGCGGGTGCCGATGTGCCTCCCCAGCCGCCTCCGCCTCCGAAGCCACCGCCCGAACCGGGCGCGGGCGCGGAACTCTGGGCGAATGCCGATGCCGATGTAAGGATTGCTCCGAGGAGGAGAGATATAATTTTATGGGTATTGATAAAATTGCTGTACCTTTTCA
>CAMWSV010000148.1 GCA_947177015.1 uncultured Porphyromonadaceae bacterium | reverse complement strand
CTCGAGGCAGGCTGCCACTTCGGCCACCTCAAGCGTAAATGGAATCCCGCAATGGCTCCCTACATCTTCATGGAGCGTAACGGTATCCACATCATTGACCTCTATAAGACAGCCGCTAAGATTGAAGAGGCTGCAAATGCTCTGAAGCAGATCGCGAAGAGCGGCCGTAAGGTTCTCTTTGTAGCAACTAAGAAGCAGGCTAAAGAGGCGGTTGCAGAAAAGGCCGGCAGCATAAATATGCCCTACGTTATCGAGCGCTGGCCCGGCGGTATGCTGACCAACTTCCCCACAATCCGTAAGGCTGTGAAGAAGATGACTCAGATCGATAAAATGACTAAGGACGGCACTTTCGACAACTTGTCAAAGCGCGAGAAACTCCAGATTACCCGTCAGCGTGCCAAGTTGGAGAAGAACCTCGGTTCGATTGCTGATCTCAGCAAACTCCCCGCCGCACTCTTCGTAGTTGACGTTATGAAGGAGCATATCGCAGTTGCAGAGGCTAACCGTCTCGGTATTCCCGTATTCGCTATCGTAGATACCAACTCAGATCCCGAGAACGTGGATTTCGTAATCCCCGCCAACGATGATGCTTCTAAGAGCATCGACGTTATCCTCGGCGCAGTTACTGCTGCTATGGCAGAGGGTCTCGAAGAGCGTAAGGTAGAGAAGGCTGATGCTCCCGAAGAAGTTGAGGCTTCTAACGAAGTTCCCGGCAAGCGTCGTCGCGTACGTCGCAATGAGGCTGCAGAGGCTCCCGCTGCAGAGGCTCCGGCTACAGAGGCACCCGCCGCTGAGTAATAGATCATATACTCCTGAAATATAGGGCGGGGAGTCATAATGCGTAATTATGACTCCCCCTCTTTCTAATAAACCGGATATTGCAGAATTCGGGCGAGCCCCGGGGTAATATCCATACTTAAGTAAGAATTTACTAAATTTTATACTCCGAAAAATATTATGGCAGTATCTATTGAAGATATCAAGAAACTGCGCCACATGACCGGCGCAGGCATGATGGACTGCAAGAACGCTCTCGCTGAGACTGAGGGTAATATCGAGGCAGCAATCGAAATCATTCGTAAGAAAGGTCAGGCAGTAGCCGCTAAGCGTGAAGACCGTCAGGCTTCCGAGGGTTGTGTACTCGCTGCTTGCAAGGACGGTTTCGCTGCAATCGTGGCTCTGAAGTGTGAAACTGACTTCGTGGCTAAGAACGAGTCATTCCGCGCTCTCACTAAGGCTATCCTTGACGCTGCAGTGGCTGCAGGCGTTAAGACCCTCGATGAAGTTAAGAATCTTGACCTCAACGGCCGCACAGTTGCTGAAAACATCACCGATGAAATCGGTAAGACAGGTGAAAAGATGGAACTCGGCGCATACGAGTGCATCGAGGCTGCAAGCGTAGCAGCATACGATCACCTCGGCAATAAACTCTCTACTATCGTAGGTTTCAACCAGCCCGGCGTAAGCGCAGAAGTTGGTAAGGAAATCGCTATGCAGGTTGCCGCTATGAACCCCGTAGCAGTTGACCGCGAAGCAGTGCCCGCTTCTATCATCGAAGAAGAGAAGGCTGTTGCTATCGAGAAGACTAAGTCTGAGCAGGTTCAGAAGGCTGTAGACGCTGCATTGAAGAAAGCAGGTCTCAACCCCAACCACTTCGACAGTGAAGACCACATCGCTTCTAACCTCGCTAAGGGTTGGTTTACTGAAGAGGACGCTGCCAAGGCTCGCGAAATCATCAAGACTACTTCTGAGCAGAAGGCTGCAAATCTTCCCCAGCAGATGATCGATAACATCGTCAATGGCCGTATCAACAAGTACTATAAGGAAAACTGCCTTATGGAGCAGGAATACACCCGCGATGCTACTATGACTGTAGGTCAGTTCCTCGACAAGACTGCCAAGGGTCTGGCTGTAGTAAGTTTCAAGCGTGTTAACCTCAACGAGGATTAATCCGCCAACTTACCGATAAAATATATAATATACCCCGGAGGTGAATGTATCTCAGATACTACGCCTCCGGGGTTATTTTTATATATTGACTTTTGAAATGCAAGCGGCGCAATAAATTGCGCCCTCAGAATCAGGAGTGCCATTCAGATGTTCTCAGAATCCCGGGGCAGTAACTATATCATACCCGGAATTTGATGTATCCATTTGATTTAGATCAATTCGGCATCGAAGTCGGCGATGAATTCACCGATTATGGGGTTGGTTTCGATAATATCGCGCAGTAATTCCTGCGGGGGCATACGCTTGATTTCCTCCTTGCTTTTGTCGATATCTACCTTGATATAGATAAAATCGTTGGCGAGTCGCTGGCGCAAGAAACCGATCAAAACCGACATTTCTGATTCGAAAGCCTGAAAGAGGGCAGGGTGATCCACCGTGACTGTATAGGTCTCCTCATTCTCGGGTACGGGTCGAGCCTTTCTCATTGCTGAAATGAGGATATGCTTGTCGGGATGCTGAGCGATAAACTCATCCCACAGGCGGAGCACATCTTCATGGGTGAAGGGGTTGCGCTGGCGTTCGAGAGTGGTGGTGACGGCAGTGTTATCGGTTGCCGATATGCGGAAGGTTGACTTATCAGGACGCGCTGGGCGTTGCGACCTCCTGCCTGACCGGCGACCGGCATCCAGCGTTGATGCCGAAGCCGCCTCAGAAGGCACAGAAGGGGCTTGTGTAGCGGTGGGTGGGAGTGCAGTCGGTACGATGCCTTGAGTGGCTTCAAGAGTCGACATAGACGGCTGTACACGGGGCTGAGGAGTCGGAGATGGTGCAGACGTAGATGCCGGTGCCGTAGAAGTGGATGGCATGGCGGGAGCAACTGCCGGGGATGCGACCGGTGAATAATGTGGAGTAGCGGGGTCGCGAAGGGGAATGGAATCGCTATCCACGCGGTCGAAAGGGGGAGTGGGAGGATTTAGGAGTTGGGAGAGGCGGATAAGGGTTAATTCGATAAGGAACTGTTTATTGCTCGATGTGCGGTATTGGTAGTCGCAATCATTGAGAATCTTCATTGCGGCATAGAACCAGTCGATGGGCAGGGATTTAGCCTGTTCGGAATAACGAGTGGCGACATCATCCGCCACTTCAAGCAGTGAGGAGGTCTGAGGTGAAAATGCCACCATCAGATCGCGTACATGATTGGCAAGCCCGTTGATGAACGACTGGGAGTCAAATCCATGATCGATGATTTCCTTATATATCAGCAGTGCATTGGGAATATCACCCGTGCGGAAGGAATCCACCAGCCGGAAATAATATTCATAATCAAGCACATTTAGCGAGGCAATGGTGGATTCGTAGGTGATATTTCCGAAAGAGGAAGCCGCGACCTGATCAAATATAGAGAGTGCATCGCGCATGGCGCCGTCTGCCTTTTTCGCAATCACGTTGAGCGAAGGCACATCGGCAGTAATACCCTCGTTTGATGCCACGTATTGCAGATGCTCCACCATGTCCTGGATGGTGATACGTTTGAAGTCGTAGATCTGGCAGCGTGAGAGGATGGTAGGTATTACCTTATGTTTTTCGGTAGTGGCGAGAATGAACACTACATAGGAGGGGGGTTCCTCCAGAGTCTTCAGGAAGGCATTAAACGCACTTGACGAGAGCATGTGCACTTCATCGATGATGAAGACGCGGTATTTGCCCGAAGTGGGGGGGATATTCACCTGCTCGGTGAGAGCGCGGATATCGTCTACGGAGTTATTGGAGGCGGCATCGAGTTCTACGATGTTAAATGATGAGCCCTCTTCGATAGCGCGACATGCCTCGCAATGTCCGCACGCTTCCCCTTCAGGGGTAGGGGTGAGACAGTTGATGGTCTTGGCGAAGATTCGTGCGCAAGAGGTTTTGCCCACGCCGCGCGGACCGCAGAAGAGATATGCCTGAGCGAGTCTGCCCGACTGGACAGCATTCTTCAGGGTGGCAGTAAGAGCCTTCTGGCCGACAACACTATTGAAGTCGGCGGGACGATACTTACGTGCCGATACGATATATGGTTGGTTGCTCATGATTCTGATGTGATTGAGGAGAAAATATTGATGAAGAAGAGATATAATCGGGGTGAAAAGAGAGGTTGGAGAGGAGTAATACGTTATAATTTATGATCCCGTACGGGCGAAAAATAATAGTTATTTACAAATTTACAAAAAAGTATGGTATAATTGCAACAATTATACGAGTAAGGCGTTAAAAAATCGTAGAGTCTACGTAATGTTTTGCCTCTGCCTCGGCAGAAACGGCACTGAAAAGCGGGGCTAAAGGGGGAGAAGGTTGGTTACAGGGTATTGAAATCACCATAAAAGACTCACGGTATTAATGGAAAAAAGTGCATTATATACAGGAGGAGGGGATGATGGAAGCACTTCGCTCGTAGGGGGCGAACGAGCGGGTAAGGATAGTCTGCGACTCGAAGCGTACGGCACGATTGATGAGTTGTCGGCGTTTTTGGGGGTTCTCGCCGCGTGGCCTATGATAGAGGAAGATGTGAAGCAGGAGATACTCGAAGTGCAGAATCTTCTCTTTGACATCGGAGGCTATATGGCATCGAAGCCCGGGGGGAGCGGACTGCCGCCGGTAGCGGGTCTGGCTGAAGAGATCAAAGTCCTTGAGCAGCGAATTGACCGCCTGGATAGTCTCACGCCGAAGATCAGGGCGTTTGTATTGCCCGGTGGATGTGAGGGAGCCGCGCACGCACACGTGGCGCGCACAGTATGCCGCAGAGCCGAACGCAAGATTACGGCACTTGCGCGTGTCGAGGATGTAGATGATGCGGTGAAGGTATATATGAACCGCTTATCGGATTATCTGTTTATTCTCGCACGCTATCTTAATCATCGGGCAGGAGTGGAGGAGATAATCTGGCGTAAGCGCCCCTGAAACGGAAATAACGGCTATCTTGAGAGATAGTGTGAAATATGAAAAAAAAATATAAAAAATAACTACTATGTATTGGACACTTGAACTTGCGTCAAAACTTGAGGACGCACCCTGGCCTGCAACCAAAGAAGAACTTATCGACTACGCACAGCGTAGCGGTGCGCCGCTCGAAGTGTTGGAGAATCTCCAGGAGATAGAAGACGAAGGAGACACCTACGAATCCATCGAGGATCTCTGGCCAGACTACCCTTCAAACGACGACTTCTTCTTCAACGAAGAGGAATATTAATCGTAATTCAGGTGAGATTAACGCCTGAACTAATTAAAATACAGGCGATTGATAAGCGAATAAATAAACTTGTCAATCGCTTTTTCTATCCTTTCACCGCAAAATAAACTTGCCTATTTTCAGAC
>CAMWSV010000147.1 GCA_947177015.1 uncultured Porphyromonadaceae bacterium | reverse complement strand
CTCCAATAATTCCAATTCTCTCCAATAATTCCAATTACTCCAATAATTCCAATCTCCTCCAATAATTCCAATCTCCTCCAATAATTCCAATTACTCCAATCCCCTCCAATCAAATCAAAAATAAAATGAAAAATTTCAAATCATATTATCTCTTTATCCTCATGCTGCTCCCGCTCTTAGGAGCCTGCAGCAAGGATGAGATCATCTTCGACAGCGAATTACCACGCTTCGAGACACGTCCCGGATATCAACTCATCGAGGCTATCGTGCCGCAGGAGACTTCCGCCAACGACGAAATCTACATCATCGGCCACTTCAACGGCGGCATGGATGCCGTGGGCGATCCCCGCTGGCAACTCCAGAAGGCTCCCGACACCGACGTGAAGTGGGGCGTTTACCTCAACCCCGACGACTTCGTCGAAGGCAAATCGCTCGCCGACGGCTACACTTTCTATAACGTGCAGCAGGGCGAGGAACGCGGCATCGGCGACGTGGCTGTGCGCCACACCGATGCCCCCGCTATCGGCGGTCGACTCAATGTGCTCATCTACTTCTGGGAAGACTACTTCAGGAAACCTGTCAATCCCGATGAGGTGCAGCACGACGGCTACACAATCTATGTGGTTGACAACAGCGGATATGATGACCTTGCCCTTTACGCATGGGGCGATGCCGAAATCTTCGGCGGTTGGCCCGGTATTACTCCCACCGGTTCAATCCAAATCGATGGCATAAACTACAAATACTTCGACACCGGCGCCGCCAACGAGGGGCTGAACGTAAACCTCATCTTCAACAACAACGGCGGCGGCAAGCAACTCGCCGACTATAACGTGACTCTCGATCAGGATTACTACCTCGAACTCACCCCCGACGGCGCTGTACCCTTCGACCCCTCGGCGGTGGTGACTCATGACGGCTACACCGTCTACGTCTACGACGAGACAGGCTGGGATGAACTCTACCTCTACATGTGGGGCACGGTGAATGACCTCAACGGCGCATGGCCCGGTATGCCCGTCACCGGCACTCAGACCATCAACGGCGTCACCTACAAATACTTCGATCTGGGAGCCGCCAACTGCGATGCCGGTCTCGAAGAGCACATAATCCTCAATAACGGCAACGGCAAGCAGGTGGATGACGTGGTGGTCTTCACCCTCGACCGCGATGTCTACGTCCAACTCAAGGCTTCCGGCGCGCAGGAAATCGACCCCGCCACATTCCAGCCCTCCGGCTCCGAGACTCCCGAACCGGAACCCGAGCCGGAACCCGCCAAGGAGTATAAACATTACATCAAAGCCTATCCCGATAAGGCTGAATTAATCGAGAAGTGATTATATCTGATCATGTACAGATCTGATCTTCTTATGATTCAATCGTAAAGAACTACAATGAAAGCAAGTAATATTCTTTTCTCCGCAGCCTTGGCTTCGGCTCTCCTCACCGGCTGCACATCTTACGAAATTGACATGCCCGCCAATCCGGAACCCCCCGCAGTGGGCAGAGAGGTATCTACCGACGTGATCTATCAGGCTAATCCGGCGTTTTTCGGAACGCAGGATTGCCTGAAGGGACTCAACGCGCAGTTGGAGCGTATCGCCGGCATGGATTGCGATATACTCTGGGTGATGCCCATCTATGTGCGTGGCGAGAAGGATGCCATCGGTTCGCCCTATTGCATCAAGGATTTCAAGGGGGTCAATCCCAAATATGGCACTGAGGCTGACGTGAAGGCGCTCGTAGATAACGCTCACTCCAAGGGGATGAAGGTGATGTTTGACTGGATCGCCAATCACACCGCCTGGGATCACCCCTGGGTGACTCAATACCCCGACCGCTACGCCCATGATGCCGACGGCAACATCTCTTCCGCCAACGGCTGGAGCGATGTGGCTCAACTCGATTTCAGCAATCAAGCCACCCGCGAGGCTATGATCGACGCCATGCAGTATTGGGTAAGGGATTTCGGTATCGACGGCTATCGCTGCGATTATGCCGATGGAGTGCCGGGCGATTTCTGGAGCAGCGCTATCGCTGCGCTCCGCGCCATCAACCCCTCGCTCATCATGCTCGCCGAGACCTCCGACACGGATTATTACTCCTACGGCTTCAACATGATCTATGACTGGAACAGCGCGCCCACCATCTCTGCGGCCTTCAACGGCGCGGATCCCTCCGAGATTGTGAAGGAGGCTAAGGAGGCGCTCGCCAAAGTGCCCGCCGGCAATGATGATTCCATCCTGCGCTACGCTTTCAATCATGACGTGGCGGCGGAGAATAACGTAAGCAATTATTTCGGCAGCATCGATGCGATTCCGGCAGCCTACGTCTGCGCTTCGATGCTCAACGGCACTCCGATGATCTATTCAGGCATGGACGCCACCGGCATCAGCGGCAAATTATCCTTCTTCAATTACACCACTCTCGACTTCTCGGCAGCCCTCTCCGACACCTACAAGGCTATCAACAAGGCTTTCGAGGCTTCGGCTGAGGTGAGAAGAGGTGTTCTGACGGATTATTCCACCTCTGCGGCGGTATGCTTCACCCGCAGCATCCCCGGCAAGACTCTGCTCGTGGTGGTGAATGTCTCCGGTAAGGCTCAGAGCGTGCGCACTCCCATCTCGCTGGCGCAAAGCACCATGACCGACCTCCTCTCGGGCAAAAACGTAAGCGTGGGCTATTCCATCGAACTCGATCCCTACGACTACACCATACTGATGAACTAATTCCTGCGTCTGATACAATACGGACCCCCGGAATCAGTTATATATGTAGAAATTCCGCTATAATTCTGAAATGAAAAGTATGTTAAGTATAGTTATGCTCATGGGTGCCATGCAGATGGCTGCCATGAGTATAACTTCCCCATCGGGAAATCTCAATCTCAACGTGGATGTCGATGCCGAAGGACATCCCTACTATACCCTCGATTATAAAGGTAAGAATCTTGTGGAGCCGAGCCGCCTCGGCATCAGGGCTGACGAGACAGTCTTCGCCGACGGATTCGCCATCGCCGGAATAGATACCGTCACCGTCGACCGCTCGTGGCAACCCGTCTGGGGTGAATATTCCGACGTGCGCGACCACTTCCGCGAGATGGCTGTGAAACTCAAAGCCGAAAACCCCGACCGCGAGATGACCGTGCGTTTCCGTCTCTTTGACGATGGCCTCGGATTCCGCTATGAACTCCCCGTGCAGAAGGGCCCGAACTATCTCACCGTGAAGGATGAACTCACCGAGTTTAATTTCAACGGCAACCACAAACTCTACTGCATCCCCGGAGATTACGACACTGACGAATACCTCTTCTCGGAAACTGATTTCACCAACCTTCCGCAGGCACTCGGCAGTTACCGTCGCCACTCGGAGGCTCAGCGCACCGGGGGCACCACCATCCAGACCCCGATGCTGATGAAGACCGCCGACGGTATCTACGTCAACATGCACGAGGCGGCGCTGATGGGTTATCCCGCGATGCTCCTCGATGTGGACACTGAGAATTACGATATGAAGGCGCATCTCGTGCCCGACCGTCTCGGCGTGAGCGCTTATCTGCAGATGCCTTTCAATACCCCCTGGCGCACCCTCATCGTGAGCGATGACGCCCGCGATATCCTCGCCTCCCAACTCGTGCTCAACCTCAACGAACCCAGCAAAATCGAAGATACCTCATGGATCAAGCCGATGAAGTTCATGGGCGTATGGTGGGAGATGTTTACCGGCAATCAGAAGACGTGGGCTTACTCTGACGATTACCTCGCCAAACCGGGTGTCACCGACTATTCTCAACTTAAACCCAACGGCCGCCATCCCGCCAATACAGAGAATGTGAAGAAATACATCGACTTCGCTTCCGCCAACGGTATCGACGCCGTGCTCGTGGAGGGTTGGAACGAAGGTTGGGAAGATTGGGCCAGTTACCGCAAAAACCGTCAGTTCCTCTTCGACAAGGCGTATCCCGACTTCAACGTCGGGGAACTCCGCGATTATGCCAAGGATAAGGGTGTGAAACTCATCATGCACCATGAGACCGCCGCGAATGCCTCCGATTATGAGAAGCAACTCGACCGCGCCTTTCAGTTTATGAAGGATAATAACTATGACGCCGTGAAGACAGGCTACGTAGGCGCCATCATCCCGCGTTCGGAACATCATACATCGCAGTGGATGGTAGACCACGCCAAGCACGTCATAGAGCGCGCCGCCGATTATCAGATCATGGTAGACAGCCACGAGGCTCCGCGTCCCACAGGATTATGCCGCACTTATCCCAACTGGCTCGCCCAGGAATCGGCTCGCGGCGGCGAATTCGAGTCTATGGGGGGCAATCCCCCCTCGCATACCTGCATCCTCCCCTTCACCCGACTGAAAGGTGGTCCGATGGACTATACGCCCGGTCTCTTCGAGACAAAGATGAGTTACTACGGCGAAGGGAAGGACTCACAGGCAGGTACCACACTCGCGCGTCAGTTGGCGCTCTACCTCACCATGCCCTCCCCGATGCAGATGGTGTGTGATCTCCCCTCAAACTACGAACGCTTCCCCGATGCCTTCCAGTTTATCAAGGATGTGCCGGTAGACTGGTCAGACTCCAAATATCTCGAAGCAGAGCCCAACCGCTACATCACCGTGGCTCGCCGCGACAAGAATTCCGACGACTGGTATGTGGGAGCCATCACCGACGACAAGGCTCGCACCGCCCTGATCGACATGAGTTTCCTCCCCAAAGGTGAGAAATTTGAAGCCACCATCTACGAAGACGCTGCCGACGCCCACTGGAAAGACAACCACCAGGCCTACAAGATCCGCAAAATCAAAGTAGACTCCGACACCCGGCTCCGTCAGCGCCTCGCCCCCGGCGGCGGCTCCGCCATCCGCATCACCCGCCGCTAACCACCATCCAAAAAAATGAGCCTTTGATCCTCCTCTCAAATGGAAAAAAACCAAAATATCATGACTCGACCGCATAAAATCAGCGATCGAGTCATGATATTTTGCTGTTTTTAAGTTTTATCGACAGCAATATTATTTTTATCAAAGACAATATACTTTACCCGGCTTCCGCCGTGACCCTATAAAAAAGAAAAAGCACAACGAACCGGCATATCGATCTTGTAAGCGAACTGACATAGCGATCTTGTAAGCGAACTGACATAGCGATCTTGTATTAAGAGAAAGATGAGTAGACTAATTAGCGGCCGTACGTCAATTATATGTAGGGAGAACTAACCTAAGACTGATTGGATATTGGAACAACTATCTGTGAGCCGATCGAAAAGTTTTTGAGAGGCGCGCGGTGG
>CAMWSV010000146.1 GCA_947177015.1 uncultured Porphyromonadaceae bacterium | reverse complement strand
GTGTATTGTTCTTATCTCCGACATTACAAGTTGGAAGGGCAAGTCGAGTAGTGCCGGAAGTTTCGGATTCACGGGGACAATAATCGAAGACCGAACCGCCGGATATTTGAGTTCCAGGATCTCGAATGTAACGTGTCGTTGCGGCTGGGAGGATAGTCCGCGAAAGAATTGTATTTACCTCTCATCGTCTCTTCCTGAAGAGATACGTCCGATGGTTATAAAATATAATGATAAGTATTACCTCGCTATTGAGTTCTCCGGAAGTGAACGGCATATTATGTTGAATGGATTCTTCCACAACTGCCTTTCGTCATTTATTTCCCTGCAACGCGATGCACAAGGTAATCTTCCTCAGGGTGCGGAGGAAGTAGCAGGCTATCCAATAGAGGAGTACACAAACTTCAAGGCTTCCAATGCGGCCAACGCCGAAACACTCAATGGAGTTCCCGCTTCTGAGTATGCTACGAAGGATTATGTTGATAAGAAGACGGATGAAATTGTATTTTCCCCTATGCCTGGAAACGAATGTGAGTTGAGTAATATATCTACTGGTGAATTTGATAGGTTGCTTGTTGTGTCTGACGCGGATTATGAGCGGCTACTTTTGAATCCAGATGATGCTTTCGGGAAGTTACGTTTTCAGTTTTTGGATGGGTGGTATACGCCGGTAACTTATAATTGGGAGACGGGAATTATTAATAGGGAGAAGTGGATTGATATGGATGTAGTATTCATGACAAATACAGGGATGATGCTGAGTTGCCGGATCTCTAATGATATTTGGGTAGATAAGGGGATGAGTTTTATTCTGGAGATGAGAAATCGATGGACCGCAGAGCCGTGTTAGACAAAATAACAATTTTGGCAATGCAGGTTAAAGTATTAAATAATTTTTTTGAGAATAACCAATAAATCCCCAAAATTAAACAATGATAGACTTGACCGAAATATCTACCGCCCTCGGTACATTCGCCACCTTAATCACCGCTTTCGGTGGTGTCGGCGCTTTCCTCTACAAGAGGCAGGCAAAGCGACTGAAGGAAGCCGAAGCACAACTCGCCGAGGTCAGTGTAAGCAAAGCGAGAATCGAAGGTAAAACCGAAGAGTGGCATCTCTACAAGGAACAACTCGATACCGCCAATCAGCGTATTATTGACCTTCTGAAAGTAAATGCTGAAAAGGAGGACCGGCACCAGGAGGATATTAAGAACTGGGAAGAGCGGTTTACCAATCAGACTACAATTCTCCGTGGTGTTCAACGCGACCTTATCGCGGCCAACGAGCGTGAGAAAGAACATATCCGTATAGAGGCGCAACTCGAAAAGGAGCGAGATCACTACAAGATGTGGCGCTGCTATCGGGAGGAGAACAACGACCCGGACGGATGTATCAGACGCAAACCTAAGCAGCCTATCCCCATCAAATATGTTCCCCTCAACGAGAAGGATACCGAGGAAACAGATGAGTCTGTTGCATCTGCTGAATGCAATAAATGTATCAACCTTATAAAACAACCCCTTTAAACCCACTTATGACTATGAAAATTTTAGTAGACAACGGACACGGAATCACGACACCCGGCAAGCGTTCGCCGGACTCCCGGATACTCGAATACAAGTACACCCGCGAGATTGCCCGCGAAGTAGTGAAGCGACTCAAAGCGGAAGGCTACGATGCCGAACTTCTCACTCCCGAAGATGCCGACATATCACTCGGCGAACGATGCAACCGCGTCAACGCCCAGTGCGACCGCTACGGCACCAAGAACGTCTGCCTCGTATCAATCCACAACAACGCCGCCGGCTCAGGCGCATGGATGACGGCACGCGGATGGGAAGCGTGGACATCCAAGGGTCAGACGCAGGGCGATAAACTTGCGGATTGCCTCTATGATTCAGCCGAGAAAGTGTTGAAGCCTTTGCTCCCTGATGTGAAAATCCGTACTGATATGGCAGACGGAGACCGCGACAAGGAGAGCAACTTCACAATCCTCTACCGCTCCCGATGTGCCGCGTGTCTTACGGAGAATATGTTTATGGATAACAAAGAAGATGTAGACTGGCTTCTGTCCAACTGCGGACGTGATGCTATCGTCAGACTCCACGTTGACGGCATCAAGATGTATGTAGCCAAGTACGGCAAAAAGTAACAACCATCCGCACACAAGTGCAAAGAGGACTATGACATTGTGGGAACCGTTAATTTTATGTTAAAATAAAATTTTTAAAAAAAAGTATATTACAGTTTTGTTATATCACAAAAATGTTATATCTTTGCAGTGAATTTAACTTCGATCACTAATATATTATCAATATGAAGTGGAGAGAAATTAAAATCATTGCCGAGAAAAACGGATTCCAGTTTGTTTCCCACGGCAAGAAACATGATAAATACAGGAATCCTTCTACGAATAAGGTGATCATGCTCGAACGACATTGGTCGCAAGAGGTGAGACCCGGACTACTCCAAAACCTAAAAAAGGTGATAGGCTTCTAATAGCCTACCACCTTTCTGAGCTATCAAAAACAAATAGGGTAATAGATTGTGAGGGTCATAACGATTAATTTTAATAAATATCGGCGACTATGAAAGTGAAAATTGAGAAGCAGAATGACGGAACGTACATAGCGTACAACGTCGGGGATGAGGATTTTGCTCTGATTGGAACTGGGGAGACAGTGACAGAGGCAAAAGAGGACTTCTTCAATTCAATTGATGAGATAAAGGAGATGTATCTTGACTGTGCCGATGAAATGCCTGACGGATTAGAATCTGAACCGGAGTTCATTTTCGATTTATCCTCCCTCTTTGAATACTACAAGGTACTCAACGTAAGTGCTTTTGCTCGCTTCATTGGAGTCAACGAAGCCTTGATGCGCCAATACAAGCGTGGTAATACCTACATTTCGGATGCTCAATTGGAAAAGATTCAAACCGGAATACACAAGATTGGGCAAGAACTTCAATCTTTACAATTGGTTTAGGCCGTGTAAACAAACTCAAATAAATTTTTCTCGGAAGACGGTTCCCACAATGTGAGAGCCGTCTTTTTCTGTGTGCATAATACGATAAGTCTATGTATAAAGAACACCTCACCGAATCCCTCGGAATCTTCTGCGAGTTTGTCTTAGGACTGCTTCTGCTGGCTATGCTGATGAGCGGATGCACTAAGAAAGTGTATGTACCTGTCAAGGAAGTACACACGGAGTATCGGGATGCCGATACCACCGCATTATTCAACCGCATTTACACAATGCTTGAATCGAGGCGCGAGAAATCCTCCCGGACTGACTCTCTGATAGACCGCACTGACAAGACCATTGTAATCAATCTGAAAGGCGACACCATTAAGGAAACGAAGACTAAGTATGTGTATCGGTCTTCCAATAAGGAGAAGGAACTGATTGAGGAGAATAAGACTCTCCGCGATTCGATTTCCTTCCTGAAAACTCAGATAGCATCAGTAAAGACTGATTCTATTCCGCTTCCTTATCCCGTTAAGCGCGAATTAAGCCGATGGGAGCAGGTTAAGATTGACTTCGGCGGGTATTTCGTTTTGGTTATACTCGGACTATCTGCAATTATAGTTTGGCTGATAAAGCGTAGAATGTGATTTTCTCATCTTGATTTTATTGGGTTAGTATTCAAAGAGAGAGCAACGTTGTGAAACGCGGCTCTCTCAATTTTTATATAGCGAACTTTCGGCAATGTCATCAGTAATGAATATCGGGAGCGTGTGATGATGTGATTAGATGTGTGGCTCCCTTCGGCTGTCTTACGGGCAGCCGTTTTTTTATTCGCGATACCACAAACCTCCGCGTTCGAGAAATTTGTCAATCTTCTCCAGCGACAGCGCACCGAGTTGCGGAAGCGCTGCAACCTCTGCACGTGTTCTGTTTGCCAGATCACCCAATGTCCGGATTCCTGCACGCTCTAAAATACAGAGGACTCTGAAAGGGATAATCTCAAGGTCGAACAATCTCATTTTCATCAGATGTTCCATGTGGAGGCGAGGTTCGTCATATTTGTCAAATTCTGACAAATCAATAGCGGAATCATTCATATAGAAGAGAGTTAATGTAAATAAAAATGGAGGTGGGAACCACCCCACCTCCGAAGTCAAACCAATAAACCTTTCGTGACGAAAGAACTTATTGTGATGCAAAGATAATACATTATTTCAAATTATCCAAAACCTTACGTATAGCGTCAGTTGCCATTTCTGGAGTAACGCGCAG
The DNA here is from genome assembly GCA_947177015.1 of uncultured Porphyromonadaceae bacterium. Classification (GTDB taxonomy): domain Bacteria; phylum Bacteroidota; class Bacteroidia; order Bacteroidales; family Muribaculaceae; genus Lepagella. The sequence continues at coordinate 1,092 of CAMWSV010000146.1, read as the reverse complement.
GTAGTGGAATAGACACGAGCCTCCTTTCTGTACGCTATGTCCGAGGATATAGTCTATCACCGTTGTGCTTATTCCCAAGTCGAAAGCGTGCTGACTGAATGATTTGCGAGCCGAGTAGAAAATCAGATTGTCAATTCCGGTTGCTTTCGCTATTTTGCGGAGTTGAAAGTGCATAACGCCGGAGAACCGAGTGCTATATTGGCTGTTTGTTGCTTTGATGAAACCATCATTGCCAATCAATCTCTTGATGATTTCTTTGGCTTCCTCAGGAACGCGGAACCTCACCGGCGGATGTGATTCCATCTTAGATATTGTTTTAATTCTTTTATATTCTATCTCCTCCAAATTTCCATTAAAGTTTGTCGACATCATATCTGCAATATTCATTCCTCCCAAGTAATAAGAGAGCATGAATAAATCTCTACATTTATTGGTAGTCTCCTTTTTGAACTTAAAATCTCGGATTGTTCTAACTTGATCAACTGTCAGCCATGCCTCACGCACTGATGTTTTGCGCATCTTGTATCCCATAAAAGGATTAATCTTATACTCTACAAAACCTAATTTGATGGCATAATTGATAAGAGCGCGAAGATATGTCATATAATTGGAAATTGTACTGCCACTCAAACCTTTTTTTAGGAAAAAATTATCGACTTTTGTGACATGATTGGGCGTTAACGCTGATATTTTTATGTTCGGGTCTATTACTTTTATCAGAGCCTTCCAGAAGTTTTCATGAGCGTGAGATGTTCCCTCTGAGCATGGTCTGTTAGATTCCATTGACTCCCTGACTTGGGACAATGTGGTTATCTTGACGGCATGATAATTTTTCAACTGGAAGATTAGTTCGGAACAAGTCAAGCCCTGGGCGTATTCTATCTCATCAATAATCTTCTGATAGTCCTGCATGATTCCTCTGATTTTTGTATTCAGATACGATGCATCGGGGCGTCGTACGACGCTTCCGCTTTTAAACTCTTTTGCAGAATCAATCGTGATGTCTGTCACGATGTACCTTGTTTCGCCGTTGTGAGCCACCGCGATTCTGATTTTATGCCTACCTCCTTTTAGTACTTTGGCAGGCACGAT
>CAMWSV010000145.1 GCA_947177015.1 uncultured Porphyromonadaceae bacterium | reverse complement strand
TTTAATTATTCCTCCCGGCAACGTGGAGCGGTATTGAAGATTCTCGCCTCAAAATCATAAAAAACATTAATTATTGGTCCGAAGGTAATAACTATCTCAAACAAGATTTTATCAATCAAGAGAGAAAAAATTACAATGTTGTAGAATTCTGTTAATTAGAAGTAAATACTGCTCAGCAAAAAATCGTTGTTGATTGTTATAACAAACATATAGTTTAATAGCATTAAGTAAGATTAAGAAATTAGCGAACAGTTATTTTTGAATTTTGAACGAGGAGATTATATTCTTTAGTGAAGTTGCACGGCGGGCTATGCAACTCAACTGAAGGGGCAAATATACGGTTCAAAAACAAACAGAACCTTCACCTTAACCATTCTCTTACTTAATTTTATAATATAGACTAATGTTATAATATCAACTGATTCTAAAACTTTACTTTTCAAAATAATAAGATGTTATCAAGCGGAAAATTAGGATTCTGGGGACTCACGGCGTTGGTGTTCGGTCTGGTGGTAGGGGTAGGAATATTCAATCTTCCGGAGAATATGGCATCTATGGCTGCTCCGGGGGCTGTGTTTCTGGCATGGCTGATAACCGGAGCCGGGATTCTCCCTTTAGTCTTCGTATTCAAATGGCTCAGCACTCATTATCCTCAATATAATGCCGGACTTTATCAATATGCTCAGGCAGGATTCGGCAACTATATCGGATTCAATATTGCCTGGGGTTACTGGCTTTGCACGGCTTTCTCAAATGTGGCGTATGGTGTGATGCTCAATGACTCATTGGGCGCATTTTTCCCGGTGTTCCTACGGCATAGTTGGCCTACGGTTGCGCTCGGTTCGGTATTGATATGGATAATGTATATTATAGTTGCATCAGGCATAAAGACTGCAAAATTCATAAATAACCTTCTGGCACTGATAAAGGTGACTATGATTCTTTTTATCATTGCCATATTTGCGATTTTCTTTAAATCAGATCTCTTTTCGTCCGATCTGTGGGGGAATTTCTCCGTAATAGGGAATGTAGGACATCAGATTAAATCCACCATGATGGTGACACTCTTCTGCTTTTTCGGAGTGGAGGGAGCGGTAATGATGTCGGCGCGTGCGAAACGAAGCAGCGATGTGGGTAAAGCGGGCGTAGCCGGATTTGTGCTTTCGCTTAGTCTGTACTTATGCGTGGTTTTATTGTGCTATGGCCTAATGTCGCGCTCGCAGTTGTCATCGCTTCCAAATCCATCTATTGCGTATATATTGAGAGAGGTGTGCGGAGAGTGGGCTTATTGGACGGTGATTTCGGCTATTATCATATCCCTGCTCGGCGGGTGGGTGTCATGGACATTGGTAGTGGCACAAGTGCCTTACGAGGCGGCAAAAGTGAAAATTCTTCCGCCATCATTCGCTAAAGTCAATAAGCATGGTATGCCTACATACGGGTTGATTGCATCGAGCGTGGTGATGATGTTGTTTTTGGTATTGGTAGTTTTTGCTGATAACGTATATCTGGCTGCCCTTCACATCACAGGAGTAATGATAATACCGTGTTATTTCTTCACCGGATTATATTTATTGAAAGTGGCTCCTTCTTTCAGGATCAGACTGCTCGCTATCGTCACAATACTTTTTTGCCTATGGATGGCATACGCCGGCGATCTGAAGGTGCTCTTCATGACCTCCCTCTTCTATCTCCTCGGCACAGGATTTTATATAAAGGCGCGACGCGAATATTTTCCGCATCAGAAAAGATTATTCACCCCTTTCGAAACTCTTCTTTTCGTCCTCCTCATTGGAGCCTCTATTACTACTATCTGGCTACTCTTGGATTGAAATGAAAACTGAGATGTCGTAAGCGTGTACTTACGACATCTCAGGTAGAGGTATTATTGTGATTTACGTGAATGAGAGTACTCTTAGAAGGCGCTGCGGATGATGCCGCGTTCGGAGTTCTCCACAAATTCAAGAATTTCGTCGCGTTCGTCAGACTGGGGGATATTTTCGCGGATTCGACGCACGGCGTTGTTTACGTTCAGATCGCTCAGGTAGAGTATACGGTATACATCTTTGATGATCTGAATCCTTTCCGGTGAGAATCCGTGGCGGTGCATTCCTACTGTGTTTAGACCTACGTAAGAAATCGGTTCGCGGGCAGCCTTCACATACGGGGGAATATCTTTGTTGACAAGTGCTCCGCCCTGCAACATTATATTCTTGCCGAGATGGCAGAACTGATGAACCAGACTTCCCCCTCCGATAACGGCACAATCGTCGACAATGACTTCGCCTGCCAGTTGAGTGGCGTTCGAGATGATAACACCGTTGCCGATAACGCAGTCATGTGCCACATGAGTGTATGCCATGATCAAACAGTTATCTCCTATCTTTGTATAACCTCTTGAGGCTGTACCGCGATTTACCGTTGCGCACTCGCGGATTGTAGTACCGTTGCCGATGATGGCTACCGTATCCTCACCTTTGAATTTAAGATCCTGCGGGATGCCTGCGATCACTGCGCCGGGGAAAATCTTAACGCCGTCGCCTATACGAGCGCCCGGAAAGATGGTGACGTTATTGCCTATTTCGCAATTGTCGCCTATCTCTACATTATCATAGATGCAGGTGAATGCTCCTACCCGGACATTATTTCCCAAGCGGGCATCCGGGTGTATCTGATTCATCATACTCATGGGGATACAGCATTTATTTGTTTTTGATAATCTGAGCCATGAATTCTGCCTCGCATACAATCTTCTCCCCTACGAACGCATACCCCTTGACAACGGCACACCCACGGCGAATCTCAGTCATAAGGCTGACGCTAAGGAGGAGTGTATTGCCGGGCACAACTTTCTGACGGAATTTTACATTGTCGATCTTGAGGAAGTATGTGGAGTATTTGTCGGCTTCCTCAAGGAAGTTGAGAACGAGTACGCCTGCCGCCTGCGCCATGGCTTCGATCTGGAGCACACCGGGCATTACAGGTTCTTGCGGGAAGTGACCCTGGAAGAAGGGTTCGTTGACGGTGACGTTCTTTACTGCCACACAATGCTTGCGGTCAATTTCTATAACCTTATCAATAAGGAGGAAGGGATATCGGTGGGGAAGCATCGAACGAATATCGTTGATATCGAGAAGCGGAGCCTTGTTCGGATCGTAGATAGGCGACTGAATTTCAGTATGCTTCACCTCCTTGCGGAGCATACGTGCAAATTTGTTATTTACAGTATGTCCCGGACGTATGGCAACCACTCGACCCTTTAAGGGGCGCCCTACGAGAGCCAAGTCGCCGATGAGGTCCATAAGTTTATGGCGTGCGGGTTCATTATCCCACTTAAGCGGCTGGGGATTGATGTAGCCCATCTGTTTGAGTTCGATATGATCCACGTGCATGAGATCGCAGATAGCATTGATCTTCTTCTGCTCTACGGGTTCGTCATAGATAACGATAGCATTGTCGAGATCGCCACCCTTAATGAGTCCGTGCTGGAGGAGCGCCTCAATCTCGCGTACGAATACGAATGTGCGTGCGCTTGCCACTTTCTTGCGGAAGTCTTCGAGATTGTCGAGGATTGCAAACTGATTGGGGAGAATAGGCGAATTATATTCAACCATCACCTCCACGGAGAATCCATCGTCAGGATAGATAGTGATGGAACTCCCTGTCTCCTCATCCTTGAATTTGGTCTTGCTCTTAATGATATAGTAATCCTTCTCTTCAGCGAGTTCCTCAACACCTACCTTCTCGATTCCTTCGATATAAGGGAGAGCCGACCCGTCGAGGATAGGCATTTCAGCCCCGTTGACTTCAATCAGACAGTTGTCGATACCCGATGCGTAGAGGGCTGCCATGGCGTGTTCGATAGTTGAGACACGCGCATCACCCTGAACGATTACTGTGCCGCGTGTAGTGTCTACCACTTTCTCTGCGAGAGCAGGAATTTCAGGCTCTCCTTCAAGGTCGATGCGTTTGAACTTGATGCCGGAGTTTGCCGGAGCAGGAAGGAATGTAGCCTTCAGTATTGCGCCCGAGTGGAGGGTCTTACCCTCGACGCTGAACGCATCCTTAAGTGTAAGTTGATTCATTTTTATATGTTGTTATTGATATTTCCTTTATATGGATAAATCTACTTTCTGAAGAGTTGATCGAGATGGCGAATATATACCTGGTTTTTTGCAAACTGACGCGCGTCAATAGCGGGATAACCTATAAGACGTTTGCCACTGCCAACAGAATTGGGGATGCCTGACTGCGCTCCGAATTCGTTATTATCGCCTACGCTGATGTGTCCGGCAAACCCGCATTGCCCGCCGACGCGGTTGGAATTCCCGATCTTTGTGGAGCCGGCGATACCGGTCTGCGCTGCAAAAACGTTGTTGCTCCCTATCTCCACATTGTGAGCCACCTGAAGGAGATTGTCGAGTTTAGTCCCTTTTCCTACTATGGTGTGGCCGAACGTTGCACGGTCAATACAGGTGTTGGCACCAACCTCCACGTCGTCTTCAATGATTACATTTCCGATCTGAGGAATCTTTTCGTAGATTTCACCTTTAGGAGCGAATCCGAAACCGTCGGCTCCAATCACCGCTCCGGAGTGAATTATACATCCCTTCCCTATGCGGCAACCTTCGTAGATGCGGACTCCGGCTCGTATCACTGTGCCCTCGCCGATCTCAACGCCCTCGCCGATATATGATTGGGGATAGATGAGGACACCTTTGCCAAGGCGTACATTTTTACCTATATAAGCGAATGCTCCAATATAGGCATCCTCCGGCACTTCTATACCTTCGGAGATATATGCAGGCTGCTCTATACCGCGCGGACGCTGCTTCATGGACTCGAAGGCAGTGAGCAACTCTGCAAGTGCTGAATACGCATCTTTGACACGTATCAACACCGGTTTTATCTCCCCTTCTACCTGAAAATCTTCATTTACAAGCACCGCGGAGGCATTTGTGGTGTGAATGAAATGGGCATATTTGGGGTTGGCAATGAATGTGACGCATCCGGAGCCGGCTTCTTCAATTTTGCCGAAACCGGAGAGTTCGATTTCACCATCCCCTTCAACGCGTCCTCCGGTAAGAGAGGCCAACATATTAGGCGTAATTTTCATAACGATTTAAATGTCACTTTTGAAGCGGCCGGCATAACCCTATAAGGAGAAGATGCAAAATAGGGAGAAGATGCAAACGCTTTCATATTATAAAGTGTAAATTTGTGCAAATATAATAAAAAATCCGCAATCTTTGTAAATATACCCATTTTTATGGACTCCCTCCGGGAATTTGGAGGTAATTAAACCCTCCGGAGGATAATTTTGACTAAAAAAGACATAATAATTA
>CAMWSV010000144.1 GCA_947177015.1 uncultured Porphyromonadaceae bacterium | reverse complement strand
GCCATTATGGTATTCTGTTTTATTCTCAATATCCTGAGTGCCGGTATTCCCGCCACGAAGGCCGCCTTTATTAATCCGGCGGAAGCACTTAACGGGCAAAACGCTCACAAATAATCTCTCATAAATAATTTATCTAATATGAAACGTGCATTATTATCACAGATAAAACATGATTGGAAAGAGAATCTATGGCTTGTGATCGAACTGATGATTGTAAGCCTTGTGATATGGTGGCTGACACTGACACTTCTTCGCAGTTATAAGGATTCTCAAGTGCCATTGGGAGCCGATATGACGGATGTATACGCTGCTGAAATTACACTTCTACCCTCTGGAGAAGAAAATAATCACGCATCAGAAAATACACACGAACAAATATCCGAGCAGGACGAACGCTACGTCAATGCTTTGCAGGCCATGTTGGATCGCGTTAAGAGTCTTCCGATGGTTGAGGCAGCCGCTTTGGGGAATAATGCTATGCCTTACAGTTATATGAATATTGATCAAGGGATTTCGACTCTCCAAGGCAAGGATACTGTCACTTTTTATACAAATATCCGAGGTATGACACCGGATGGAGCAAGAGTCCTTCGGCTGCAGTCGCTTACTGATCTAACTACTGACGATCTGAAAAAAATTCTGGAAAAAGGTGATATACTCATAGGTCCTTCTCTTGAATATGAAGTAAATGATAGTGTGAAGGATTTCTTCAAAAATCACCTCGTCGGCAAAGAAGTATTATATACAGGAATCAAAATCGGAGGTTTGATCCATGCCGTAAGACGCACGGATTATGAAACTAATATTCTTAAAGGCACAACAATACGACCGATTATGGAAGGTTCAAGAGCATTACTGGAACTTGACAATCTACTTGTAAGGGTCAAACCGGGCATGGGTAAGGAGTTTATGGAGGCAATGCAGCAGGAACCCGCCCTCGTTTCTCCTACATTAATAGCATTGAATAAACTTAGATCTATGGAGAGGGATAAGAAACTTATTCTTTGGAAAGATCAAGTCAATAATAGAACCAAGATCGCCGGTATTATCTTTCTGCTTGTTATAATTTTTATCGGATTATTGGGTACATTCTGGTATCGCGTATATCTGCGTACGCCGGAAGTGGCTGTACGTAAGACATTCGGTGCCACCGACATCGATATTTTCCGAAGATTCCTAAGCGAGGCTTTCATGATACTTGGTATAGCACTCGGATTAAGCCTGATTATTTGTCTGGTATCGATGGATTATCTCACCAACAATTTGCTGCAATACGTGGCTTATTTCAAAACGTGGAAGTGGGATATGACACTTGCAGGATTGATTACTATGGCGGTAATGAGCCTTATGATATTCATAGGAGTCGGTATCCCTGCTCGTCGCGCCATGAAGATCGAGACTGCCGTGGCTCTTAAAGAAGAATAATATATCCACAACTAACACCATCTTCCTGATTTCAAAATGAAAAAATATATCTGCATATTGGTGGTTCTATTATCATTGAATACGTTGCAACTCCGGGGTGAGAATATTCTCACCCTCGGGGAGGCAATCAGCAGGTCGCGCACCGTGAGTCTGGATGCGGCTGTGGCTCTCAATGAACTTCAGACGGCTTACTGGCAGTATCGCTCATATCGTGCTTCTCTGCTACCGGAAATAACTTTCAAAGGCACAATCCCCTCTTATCGTAAACTCTATTCCACATATATGAATGAGCAGGGTGAGTATTCATTCGTCTCAAATCATTTTATGCAACTTACAGGACAGGTATCCGTGACCCAGACAATCTGGCCTACAGGAGGAACACTCGGACTCACCACGTCAATAGATTATCTGCGTCAGTTTAGCGGTGATCCCTACAACAGATTTATGTCAATTCCAGTGGCATTAACTCTGACTCAACCTATCTTTGGAGTAAATCAGACACGCTGGGATCGTAAAATCGAACCGGCGAAGTATCAGGAGGCGAAGGCAGCATTCTTAAGTGCTTCGGAAGATGTTGCAATCTCTGCAATTAAAAAATATTTTTCGCTGCTGATGAATAGGGAAAACCTTTCAATTGCCATGCAGAATCTTGAAAATGCCACTCAACTATATAACGTAGCAGTCGAGAAGCGAAATATGGGTCAGATAAGTAAGAATGATCTTCTACAGATGGAACTCAATCTGCTTGATGCGAAATCGGCGGTGACTGATTGCGAAAGTTCTGTGAGGGCTTCCTCTTTTCAATTACTCACTTTCCTTGATATGGAGGATTCAGAAAATATTGTGCCGGAGGTGCCTGAATTACTTCCGAATATAGAGATTCCCTTTAATATTGCCTACGAAAAAGCGCTCAGTAATAATAAATTTGCTCATAATCAACTGCGCCGGCAATTAGAGGCTGACTATGAAGTTGCTATTGCCAAAGGTAAACGTCTCGGTATAAATCTCTATGCTCAGGTAGGTTTCACAGGATCTTCGCATACTTTTGATGGTTCGTATAGAAATCTTAAGGATAATCAGATGATGGAAATCGGTTTTGAGATTCCGATACTTGACTGGGGCAAGAGACGCGGACAGGTGAAGGTGGCTGAAAGTAATCGTGAAGTCACCTCTACCCTTCTGCGGCAGGAAGCCCAAACCTTCAGGCAGGATCTCTACGTACTTGTGGAACGTTACAATAACCAGCGTCAGCAACTTGAGGTTGCGGCTCGCGCGGACACTATCTCCGCCCGCCGGTATGCCACAAATGTAGAGACATACCTCACAGGCAGAATCTCAACCCTTGACCTCAATGACTCACGCGCACAAAAGGATGAGGCTCGACGAACATTCATCAACGAATTATATCTTTTCTGGCTCTATTATTACCAGATACGGAGTCTCACACTTTGGGATTTCTCCCGAAATACTTCAATAGACTCCGATATAGACGCAATTATCCACGCGGCTAAAAAATAAATGGGAAATGGGAAAATATAGATTGTTATTCAGTCAGTTTATATAAGTTAAATTATTTTCGGAATGAACCCCTCTTAACATATCGGAGGAGTTAATTTCCGAATGATGGTTTATTTCCGATTTGTAATTCGTGATTAAAACATATCTGATAAAATACATCTATTATCAATTTAAAATATTAACTTTGTGATATGATTTTAATTGTAGACGATGATTCTGCTGTAAGAACAGCGTTAACCTTTCTGCTTAAGAGGGAAGGTTATAATCCTATAGCGGTCGGGAATCCGGCTGAGGCGCTTACGTATTTCAGAAGCGCCTCGCCAGAACTAATAATACTTGATATGAATTTCTCCCGCTCCACCAGCGGAGAAGAAGGTATTCATTTATTAAAACAGGCGGCTATTTTTCACCCTCAGACTCCGGTGATTCTCATTACTGCCTGGGGGAGTATTGATCTTGCCGTGGAAGGTATGCGTAACGGTGCGTTTGATTTCATCACCAAACCCTGGGATAATCGTATGCTCCTCTCGCGTATCCGCACCGCTCTGCAATTATCTGAGAAAAACAGGTCGGTTACTGAGAGTAATTTTGACCGCGTTGGAATTATCGGTAAAAGTAAGGGACTTCAAGAGGTACTGACCACCGTAGAACGTGTAGCGGCTTCTGACGCTCCGGTATTAATTCTGGGCGAGAACGGCACAGGTAAGGAATTGATTGCCCGTGCGCTGCATTACAATAGCCGACGCTCGGAGAATCCGTTTCTTGAAGTAAATCTCGGTGGAATCCCGGCATCTCTGTTTGAAAGCGAGATGTTCGGACACGCCAAAGGTGCTTTCACCGGAGCCGTGTCTGCCAGAAAAGGTAGATTTGAGGAGGCTGACGGAGGCACCATCTTTCTGGACGAGATTGGTGATCTCGAACCTGCTTCGCAGGTAAAGATGCTTAGGGTATTACAGGAACATACCTTCCAACCCCTCGGAGAATCTCGTACGCGCCGGGCGGATGTGAGAGTTATAAGCGCTACAAACGCTGATCTGAAAGCGAAAGTGGAAGATCGCTCTTTCAGAGAAGACCTCTTCTACCGCATCAATCTCATTACACTCCATCTGCCTCCTCTACGCGAACGACGCGATGACATCCCGCTCCTCGTGAAGCATTTCATGCAGGATGCTTCGGCACGCCATCACATTTCGATACCGGAAATTTCTTCCGAAGCAATGAGTGTGCTTACAAGACTGAATTATCCCGGCAATATTCGTCAGTTGAAGAATATGGTAGAGCGTGCCATCCTCGTAAACTCATCCGGCCGATTGGAATCGGAAGATTTCCACATTTGTGAGGAACCTGCCACGATTTCCGCCACCTCCACTACCCCATCTACACTTGCAGAACTTGAAAAAAATGCCATTGTCAAGGCCCTCGAACAATCTGACTGGAATCTGAGTCAGGCTTCGTTGATTCTCGGTATTACCAGGCAGGCGCTATATCGAAAAATGGATAAATATAGCATTATGAAATGAGATTCTCAATCTATCAATTAATCGGCATGCGAGTAATATTTCCGCTTACTGCGCTTGCCACTGCAGGCATGGCTTATTGCGCTCTCTGTGATAGTGCTTCAACTGTCTGGAAGATCGGGCTGATATGCGCCGACACGATTTTATTCGGGTTTCTCTGGTTGGGATTGGTAAAACCATATCATATAGTGCTGAGGGGGATGGAACTACTTTCTACGCAGGAATCAAATAATCGGTTATCGAAAGTAGGACAGCCGGATGCTGATATGATTGTTCAACTGTTTAATACCTTGATGTCTAAATTACATCATCAGAGACTCAGACTGCGCGAGCAGAATAGTTTTCTCGAACGATTGATTCAATCATCTCCCATGGGAATCTTAATAATGGATTATGATTATCATATCACGCATACCAATCCGGCTTTTTTCAGATTGGCAGGAATATCTGACGATACGATAATTGATAATTGCAGTCTTTCCGATCTTCCCGGACCCGTTGCCAATGAAATAAAGCAGATGAATATTGGTGAGATACGAACCTTCCAGGGTGACTATAATAATATACTCAGATGCTATCTGCTATATTTTATGGAGAGCGGCTTTAAACGTCCATATATTCTTTTAGAAAGTCTCACCGAGGAGATCATTCAGGCTGAAAGAGTTGCCTACGGTAAAGTAATACGCATCATGGCGCATGAGGTAAATAATAGTATGACCGGGATAACAACTTTGCTCGGCATATTATCTGTATGCCATGCCAATGATCCTGAAATGTGTGAATTTATTGAGAGTGTCGGCGACAGATGCAGTGCTTTAGGGAGATTCATCGGCGCGTATGCCGATGTGGTACGTCTTCCTGATCCCATCAGGGAGAGAATAAATCTCACTTTATTCTTAAGATC
>CAMWSV010000143.1 GCA_947177015.1 uncultured Porphyromonadaceae bacterium | reverse complement strand
CGCCGGGCCCGGCCGCGCGCGGCGCGGCCCCGCCGGCCCGCGCGCGGCCGCCGGCGCCGCGGGCGCCGCCCGCCCCCCCCCCGCCCCCCGGGGAATCAGGAGAAGATTTCGGAGAGTATATCGAGAGATTTGAGATCTGGCGAGATGGAGAGGTGGATTGCATAGTAATTTATGAGTACCCGAAGCAGACGGCGTCGCTGATCGACGTTGAAACGATAGCGGTGCATATTGCGGAAATTGATTCGCATCAGCAGAGGGATGAGTGCTGCCTCGTCGGGGTGGAGGATGTCGTTATGTCCGGGATGCTCGGGTGTGAACTCGGAGGTGCGGAGATTGAAGAAATCTCCCGGAGCGCAGTCTGAATCGTCGGGAGCGATACCGATGAAATGGAGCAGCCCGACGAGGAAAGAGATATGATAGTTGGCGATGCTGTGTTGAGTCTCATCGAGAGCCGAGAGCGAGGCGATGATGTAATTCCATATATGTTTGTCGGGTTCGGAATTCTGGAGGACTTTCCTCAGGAATTCAGACAGGAAAATCACTAACGGGGCTTTTACGGGATTGAAATAGATGTCGCGCCAGGGAGCCGGCGTAGAGATATTTCCGAGGAATTGGAGATCGCGGTTTTCACGGAAATTGATTGAAGATTCAATTAGAGCGAGGGGTTGGAGACGCGCATTGCGCAGGCGTCCGCTCTTGCCCGGGGAGGCGGATGACAGGCACGACACTCGGCCGCGCTCGGCAGTGTAGAGGGTTACGATATTGTTGCGGTCATTGTGGCGCACTATCGAGAGCACAATCCCGTGGATCTTGGTAATCATTTTTTTATAGATATAACTAAACTCAAAGATATAACTAAAAAGACAATTCGCAGATTGATAAATGCGAAGAATCAAAATAAAAAAATATTACGGGGTGAGGGTAAAATATTAAAGGTTAAAAAAACCATATTCAGATTCCTATTGTTTAAAAGATATAAAACGATACCTCGGAATCGGATATGCAAAAATAATGCATAAATACGAAAAAACCGGGGTATCATAGTTAATTATCGCAATAATTATAAAAATAATACTATTATGGCCGACACACAAAAAAGTCTTAAAGGCACCAAGACAGCCGCACTTCTCGCACAATCGTATCTTGCTGAATCAGCAGCCGTGACCCGCTACACCTACTATTCGCAGCAGGCACAGAAAGAGGGTTACTATCAGTATGCCAACATCTTCCAGGAGACAGCAGATAATGAATTGCACCACGCGAAGATTTTCTTGAAATATCTCGTAGACGGCGGAGCATTCGAAGGTACATTCGGAGTAGACAGCGGTGATCTCTCATCGACAGTAAAGAATCTCCAGATCGCGGCTTCCGAGGAACAGCAGGAGGGCGTAGACCTCTATACCAAGGCGGCGGAAGTAGCCAAATCTGAAGGATTCGACGAACTCGCAGCCCGCTGGCTTGCGATCGCATCGATCGAATCTCATCACGAAGCACGCTTCAAAAAGATGAGCGAGCGCATCGCCACCGGCACAGTATGGAAACGCGATCAGCCCGTGAAGTGGCAGTGTCAGGTATGCGGATACATTTATGAGGGTACGACACCTCCTGAAAAGTGTCCTGCATGTTATCACCCCTACCAGCATTTCATGGTGGCAGAAGATAATATCTAAGGAATCTAATCCTGAAAAACACGATTATAGATAAAGGTTAATTATCGGAGAGGAGCAAAAGTGATTTTGCTCCTCTCTTTTTTATGCTTATCTCTTTTTTATGTTTTCAAGATTTGGGCGGGGCTTGCTGCAAGGCTTGCTCCGGACTGGCTGCAATGGGCTTCGATGAATCTCGCCCCCTGAACAAAAATTTGCGACCGGTGGGGATTAGACTGATTTTTGCAGAGGCTTTGTAAGGATTTTGCGGAGGCTTTGCATGGAGGTTATTCGCGGAAATAGACTCTTTTGACGCGTGGGGAGACGGAGGTGAGGATTTCGTAGGGGATAGTGTCGAGCGCATCGGAGAGACGACCGATCGGGGTGTTCTCGCCGAATATTTCCACGCTGTCACCGATGTTGCAGTCGATGCCGGTGACATCGATCATGCAAGCGTCCATGCAGATATTTCCTACAGTGGGAGCCTCCAAGCCGTTGACAAGCACCTTGACATTGCCATTGCCGAAGGCACGGCTCATACCATCGGCATATCCGATGGGTATGGTGGCGATGCGTGAGTCGCGGGTGAGCAATCCGCGGCGTGCGTAGCCCACGGACTCACCGGCTTTCCATTCGCGAAGGTTGATGATGACGGTCTTGAGCGAAGAAACAATCGCCAGAGGGCTTTCCATCTCGGGCGGGAGGGTGTTGACACCATAGAGTCCGATGCCGAGACGCGCGAAGTCATAGTGATATTGCGGAAAGCGGAGTATACCGGCAGAATTGAGCACGTGGCGCTTGAAGGGGTAGCCGCAGTTGGCGAGCAGATAGCCCGAGGCGCGGTCGAAAGTGGCGAGTTGCATCTCGGTGTAGTCGTCGAGGTCCGGGCAGTCGGCAGTGGCGAGGTGAGAGAATACGGTGGAGATCTTCACATTCTTCTGCCCGCTGAGTATACTGATCACTTCAGGGAGTTCGGACTCGATGAATCCCATGCGGTGCATACCGGTGTCGAGTTTGAGATGGATGGGGTAATCGGAGACCTCATACCGTGCAGCCTGGGCGATGACATCCCTGAGCATCTGGAAAGAATATATCTCGGGTTGGAGATGATGGATAAACATTTCGCGATAGTCAGCCACGCGGGGGTTCATCACCATTATAGGCATGGTGATTCCGCGGTGTCGCAGTGCCAGGCCCTCGTCGAGGACCGCCACGGCGAGATAAGCGGCACCGGCATCCTGAAGTGTTTTAGCGATTTCGTAACTTCCGGCGCCGTAGCCGGATGCCTTCACCATTGCGATCATACCGGTAGAAGCCGGCAGATGACTCTTGAAGTAATTGTAATTCTTGATGATAGAGTCAAGATTTACTTCGAGGGTGGTCTCGTGTGTACGCTCTTCGAGCACCTCCTTTACTGCGGCGAAATCAAATTCGGGAGCACCTTTGAGGAGAATCACGGCATCGGAAGTGGGGTTTGCCCGGAGTTCGGCGAGGAGATCTGCAGTGTCGGCAAAGAATCTGTCGGATGCTCTGAAGAGGCGGGCATATTTTTGGAGTCGCGGACCCACGCCTACGAAAAGATCTATTCCGCGGCGCTGCATCAGCGAGGCGATATAGCGGTAGTCATCCTCTTCGGAGCGCGCTTCGTGTCGGAGGTCGCTGAGGATAACGATGGCACGCTGACCGGGCACCTTTCGGCGCATGATGAAGTCTACTGCAGGCACAAGCGAGGAATAATCCGAAGTGTAGGAGTCATAGACCACGTTGCAGCCGTTGCCACCGTCGCTGACACTGAGTCGGGTGACGATCGGGTGCAGCCGGCTGAAACGGCGATTGAGCAGGTCATTGTCCGAGATGCCTTCAGCGAGGAGGAATGTGAGGGCGTAGATGGCGTTTCGGAGGTCGGACATTTCGGAGAGTCCGAGTTGAAGTTCCTGCGGGGCATTTCCGCGATATCGATAGCGGATGCGGCTTCCGATGCGTTTTTGCGGCTCGGAGGAATCGCAGACGGGAGTAATATTCTCGATAATCAGATCCGCCTTGTGGTTGTGGGGAGGAGGATCGTCAGGGGTGGGAGAGTCAGGGTTCGCCATGCTCCAAGAGATGAAATCTCGGTCGGCGGGGAGGGTTGCCACTTCGGTGGCGACATCCTTATCGTCTTGACAGAAGATCACCTTTTTTACGCCGGGATAAGCGGCGAGACTCACTTTCTCCTTCACCTTGGCGGAGTGATCGGCAAATCCGGAGTCGTGTTCGCGTGTCATGTCAGTGATGATCACGCAATCCGGAGAGATACATTCTGCGAGTCGCGCCATTTCGCCGGTGCGTGATACTCCGGCTTCGATGATGGTGAGATCGGTTTTGGAGGATATTTCCCAGAGGGAGAGAGGCACACCGATCTGAGAGTTGTAACTGCGTGGGGAGCGTGCGATCTCGCGCAGGGGTTCGAGCAACTGGAATATCCACTCCTTCAGGGTGGTCTTCCCTTTGGATCCGGTGATAGCCACCATCTCGCCGCCGGCGTGATTGCGCCTGCCTGCTATCTTCTGGAGCGCCTCCACAGCATCGGGGGCGGTGAGGAAAATCGCTTCGGGACACTCGGATTTGAGTTGCTTTTGCCGGCATGGAGGAGTGTCGGAGGGGATGAGGAAGTATCTTACCCCCTTATTGTATAGTTCGGGAATATAATTGACGCCGGTGTTAGTGGCGGTAGGGATTGCGAAGAAAAGGGTGTTGCGGGGTTCGGCGAGCGAACGCGAATCGGTGAGCAGGGAGTCGATGTGCGCGTCGCTGAGATCGGTAGTGGAGAGAGCCTCGGGTCGGGAGCCGATGATACGGCATATATCCTCTAACGATAATTGCATATTATAATCGGTTAAGAATTAGAATCTTCTGAGGGTAAGGATGTTGTCGCCGACTTTCATCACAAGGTGATTTCCATTGAGGGTGGTGACGGTGACGCTGACGGGGTTAGCGGAGATTCCCCAATTAGCGAGATTCCGGTAATCGTTTTCGGTGTTGACGTAGGGGAAATTGAAGGTCATGTCGGGGACATCGCCGGTGACGTTTCCCACGCAGCGGTAGAAGTTGCTGTCTGAGTCATCGGTGGCAGTGAGTTGAATCACGTGCAGATCAAAAGATATATATCGGCGTGTGCCGTCGGGTTGCACGGTAGTGCCGTCGGGATATTGTATGGTGAGGAGTTGCCATTGGCCTCGGATCTCGCCCATGTCGTTCCCTTTTGAGCAGGATGCGAAGATGAAGACGAGGGAGGTGGCAATGATGAGGATTATGAAGTAAATGAGGGAGGCAGTTTTTTTAGAGATTGGATTTTGGTTCATGATCTCGGTATTTTTGCTTGGCTTCGGGGTAGGGATCAAAGTGAAGTTCGGTAGATTTGGGCTTGCGCCTTATGGCTTTTACCTTCGCTTTTGCTTTTGCCTTCCGGCTATGGCTTTTTGCTTCCGGCTATGGCTTTGCTTTAGGCTTGGGTTAGGGGTTGAGAAAGGGCTGCAATGAAGCGAAGTATTTACCTCATTGCAGCCCTTTTATTTTTGATAATTAAATCTCCGGGCGAGAATTATTCAGCCTTTCCTTCAGAGCCGAGGACGTTGATGATTTTCTCTTTGTAGAGTTTTTCCATCTCGTCGCGAGCGGGACCGAGGTATTTACGGGGATCGAATTCAGCGGGCTTCTCGGCGAATACCTTGCGCACTGCAGCAGTCATGGCGAGACGGCTGTCAGAGTCGATGTTGATCTTGCATACATCCATCTTGGCAGCCTTGCGGAGTTCCTCTTCGGGGATACCGAT
>CAMWSV010000142.1 GCA_947177015.1 uncultured Porphyromonadaceae bacterium | reverse complement strand
AATTTAGCACCCGAAGGACTCCGGATAGTCTTTCGGGTGCTATTTTTTCGGTACTCCGCATTTTAACAATGCTTCAGCCCAAAAGGAACAATTTAATTCTTAAATCTTACATAACAAAAACACAAGTAATGGATAAAGTCCTGAAAATTCGCGACCTCACTTTGCGCGATGGTCAGCAGTCGCTGTTTGCTACCCGCATGAAGCAGGAAAACATCGACCAACTCCTCCCCCTCTATCGTGACGCACATTTCTATATCATGGAAGTATGGGGCGGCGCAGTGCCTGACTCCGTAATGCGCTACCTCGGTGAATCCCCCTGGGAGCGCCTCCGCGCATGCTCGAAGGAGATGAAGGGTATCTCACTCCTCTCCGCTCTTTCACGCGGTCGCAACCTCTTCGGATATGTGCCTTATCCGGATTACGTGCTTGAAGGCTTCTATAAGGAGGCAATCAAGAATGGTCTTAACGTAATGCGTATTTTCGATGCCCTCAACGACATCAATAACATCAAGGAATCTATCCGCATGATCAACGAACTCGGCGGCATCGCCGACGCAGCAGTTTGCTACACCGTAGATCCCAAGGATGAGGCTCCCGTGCAGGCTCCCAAGAAGAAAGGATTCTTCGCTCGCCTCTTCGGCGGCAGCGATCCCGAACCCGTAGCACCCGAAAAGATTTTCACTGACGAATATTTCGTAAACAAGGCTCGCGAGATGGAGCGTCTCGGTGCCAAGATGATCACCCTGAAGGATATGGCAGGTCTCGTGAACCCCTCCCGCATCTTCACCCTTATGCCCAAACTCAAGCAGGCTGTCAAAGTCGACGTTGACTTCCACACTCACTGCACACCCGGCTATGGCCTCGCTTCAGTGCTCACAGCCATCATCAAGGGCGTAGACATCGTTGACACCAACATCTGGTGGTTTGGCGGCGGTTCTGCTGCTCCCGCCATCGAACTCGTATGGATCTTCTGCGAGAAGATGGGTATCAAGATGGACGTCAACATGGACGCTGTAGCCAAAATCCGCGCTAAACTCAAAGAGGCACGTACCGCTCTCGCAGCATTCGACCTCAACAAGGATGCATGGCCCCGCGACTTCGATGAGGCTTACAAGGCTATGCCCGCCGAAATCGACGCTGAGTTCGACCGCGCCATCAAGATGGCTACCGAAAACAATGAGGAGGCACTCCTCGATGCCTGCCACAAGATTGAGGCTTACTTCGGCTTCCCGAAACCCAACGAACTTGTCAAGAACGCTGAAGTTCCCGGCGGAATGTACTCCAACATGGTGGCAAACCTCCGCCAACTCAACGCCGAAGACGTGCTCAACGAGGCTATGGCTCTCATCCCGAAGGTACGCCGCGACGCCGGTCTGGTACCCCTCGTGACTCCCACCAGCCAGATCGTAGGCAGCCAGGCAGTGGCACTCGCCCTCGACCGCCGCAAAGGTGCGCCCGACTACTCAAACAAGAACAATCAGTTCGTTGCCCTCGTAAAGGGTGAATACGGCAAGACTCCCGTAGAAGTTGACGCCACATTCCGCGCACAGATCACCGGTTCTCCCGTCGAGACCCCCTACAACGTCAACAACTACAAGAAACCCGCCAACCCCGAACTCCCCGAATTCGGCGGCGTGAAACTCGCTCAGAACGATGAGGAATACCTCCTCCTTGAACTTCTCCCCGCAGTTGCCACAGGTTTCTTGAAAAACAAACGTAAAGCCGAATACGAGGCTGCCCAGGCTGCCGCTCCCAAGGCTGAGGCTGCCGCCGCTCCCAAGGCTGAAGAGGCTCCCAAGCAGACAATCACCGGCCCCACACTTAAGGCTCCCATGGGCGGCACAGTGCTCGAAATCCTCGTTAAACCCGGCGATTCCGTGAAAGCAGGACAGAACGTACTCGTCTACGAAGCCATGAAGATGGAAAACGACCTCGCCACCGACCGTGACGGCATCGTAAAACGTATCCTCGTAGACGTTAACGACGTAATGGCTACCGACCAACCCATCATCGAATTCGAATAATCCCCTCTTACGGAATCCCACCACAGGATGCCGGATAAAGAATTTTCACATTATAAGAGATGCTGCTCACTCCCGGGTGGCATCTCTTTTTTTCCATTCCATCCACTTTGCAACATAACGAAAGTGTGCTTCGTTAAATTCCGTTATATATAGAAAACGCAGGCAGCGCAATATAGCCTTACTGACCGATATAGAAAGCGCATGGGCGATATATATGTAGCGTATACTGTCCAGATATATAGAAAGCGTATGCAGCCGAATGGCTGCATACGCTTCGCTATTACGGGATTACTCTATTGGGATTCAGTTGGAATCGTGAGGAACCTCCGGATCAGAGGAAGCAGAGGATGATCACCTGAGCCACTATCACGCGCATGAACATCGTGAGCGGATATACGGTGGAGTATGCCACGGCAGGATAGTCGTTGTTGGCTACCTTATTGCCGTAAGCCAAAGCCGGGGGATCGGTGTAGTTACCGCTTATCATACCCATTATAAGAAGATAGTTCATCTTATACTTGGCGCGGGCTACTATGCCTACCACCAACAGCGGAATGAATGTAATCAGGAAACCATATCCTACCCAAAGCGCTCCCTGCAAGTTGAACACGGTAGCGGCAAAATTCTTTCCGGCAGCAATACCCACCGATGCAAGGAACAAACAGATACCTATCTCCCGGAGCAAAAGATTGGCAGAGGAGTTGGTATAGGTCACGAGGTGAATCTTCGTGCCGTAAGCACTCAGCAGGATTGCAACTACCAGCGGACCGCCTGCCAGACCGAGTTTCATCGGCACCGACATTCCCGGAAACTGCAAGGGTATTGAACCTACCAGGATACCGAGGAAGATTCCGATAAACATCGTGATGAGGTTCGGCTCGTTAAGACGCTTCATGGAGTTGCCGAGTTTGTCAGCGACAGAGTTGATATCTTCGAGTTTACCTACCACCGTGATGCGGTCGCCCATCTGCAATCTGATGTTGGGCGAAGCGAGCAGGTCGACGCCCGCACGATTCACACGCGTCACATTCAAGCCATAGGCAGTGCGCATGTGGAGCGAACCGAGTTTTGCACCGTTATATTCAGTCTTGGTGACGATGATACGGCGCGATACGATCGGACCTTTCTCCACTTCCCATTTCTTCTCGACCTTCGGACCGATAAAGCGGTTGAAAATTTCCTCATCTTTTACCGAGCATATCACCAATACCAAATCATCTTTCTGAAGCACATACTCGCCGTTAGGAATCACTTCATTCCCGGCGACGGTCTCCACGCGAGAAAGCACGAAATCGGCAGAGATAAGGGTGTGGAGTTTACGCACCGTAAGCCCTTCAATGAGTTCATTGGTGAGACGGAACGTCACGCGGTGCGGAGCCATGAGCGAAGCCTTCTTGTCATCTTCGATCACTTCAATCTCCTTATCCACATCAATACGGAAGAACTTCTTGATTAGAATCATCACTAAGATAATACCTATCACACCAAGAGGATAAGCCGCAGCGTAACCCATCGACATCTGCTGGCTTATGTCGTAAGCATCGGCATTGACCTGCAGCATAGTCTGCTGCGCGGCACCGAGTCCGGGGGTGTTGGTCACGGCACCACTCATGATGCCTACCATCTCAAAGATGGTGGTGGCGCCTCCTGCTGCCTGCTGGCAGAAAAATATCACCAGCATCACCACCACATTGAGTCCGATGCCGAGCATGGCGAGCGCATTCATGCGTATGCCACCCTCCTTGAAAGAAGAAAAGAAACCGGGACCAACCTGCATACCGATGGAGAAGATAAACAGGATTAGACCAAATTCCCGCAGGAAATGAAGTGTGTCAGGCTGCACTCCAAAACCCAGGTGCCCCATCAGCAGGCCCACGAACAACACGAATGTCACACCGAGCGAAACGCCCAGAATCTTGACCTTGCCCAAGAATATTCCCGTGAAGATCACGAAGGAATAGAGCATAATCGTGTTTGCGAGCGAATGTGATGATGGCGTAAACAAATCAATTAACCAATTCATTGATGATTGAATTATAAAGATTATAAATAGTTGTCAATCAAGATTTTTAACCTGTAAATAATGGTGGCTCGTCCGAGCGACCGTTTTTATGACTGCAAAATTACTAAATTATTGTTAAAAAATCATCATATCCGGTAAAATAAAAACGGGTCACTAATGCGTTTTAACTATTGGGGTATATTTTTCCGCCACCACCGGAATCAACGTTCATCCCTTTCCCGGGGCTATCAAGGTTCACCCCCTCCGGGGCTGGCAGAGCGTATTCCGGCATAAATCCGTGGGTTCGGGTTTACCCATACCCACGGCTACGCAAGGTTAAACCGCTCCGCGGTTTCCCACCTCATCTTCCCCACCTCTATATATGGATATCATTAACCAAATAATTATAAAAATGCAAAAGATCAGAGCAGCAATCGTAGGCTATGGCAACATCGGCCATGCCGCACTGGAAGCACTCGTTGAGACTCCCGATTTTCAAATCGCCGGTATCGTACGCCGTAATCCTGCCGACCGCGCCGGTATACCCGCCGACATACCCGTAGTTTCTTCCATCAAGGAACTTGAGCGCGTCGACGTAGCAATCCTTGCCTCTCCCACCCGACAGATCGAAGCGCAGGCAAAGGAGATCCTCGCCCTCGGCATCAATACTGTCGACAGTTTCGACATCCATACTCAGATTCCGGCTCTACGTAAGTCGCTCGCAGCAGTGGCTAAGGAACATAACGCGGTGAGCGTCATCTCAGCCGGATGGGATCCGGGCAGCGATTCCGTAGTGCGTACCCTCATGGAGGCTATCGCTCCGAAGGGCATCACATACACCAACTTCGGGCCGGGACGTTCGATGGGGCATACTGTAGCCGTCAAGGCTATCGAAGGGGTCAAGGATGCCCTCTCGATGACTATCCCCGTAGGCACCGGTATTCACCGCCGCATGGTATACGTCGAACTCCTCCCCGGCTACGACCTTGCTACCGTGGCTGCCGCCATCAAGGCAGACCCCTACTTCTCATCTGATGAGACTCACGTGATGCAGGTAGACTCCGTGGATGCGCTCAACGACGTCGGCCACGGCGTAAACCTCGTGCGCAAAGGTGTTTCGGGCAAGACTCACAACCAGATGCTCGAATTCGACATGAAGATCAACAACCCGGCTCTCACCGGTCAGGTGCTCGTATGCGTAGCCCGCGCCTCGATGCGTCTGCAGCCCGGATGCTACACAATGATTGAAATCCCGGTAGTCGATCTTCTCCCCGGCGACCGCGACTACTGGGTTGCCCACCTCGTCTGATCCCGCTTGAATCCGGATTCTGCCGCTACTCGATGGCTGTAAATTTTCACCTGAGTTGCGAACCGGTTCTGTGGGTGCAATTTATTGCGCCATTGCGCCGTTCTCTCTTCTCCGGAACGCCCTCTGAAGTTAAGAAATAAAAAATGGATAAATC
>CAMWSV010000141.1 GCA_947177015.1 uncultured Porphyromonadaceae bacterium | reverse complement strand
ATTAATATCTTGCTTTTTGATACTTTTTATGGGATTTATCAGATTTTTTTACTATTTTCGCTTTCCAATAGGCAAATGAGTCAGAAAACATCTTTTTTCCCCCGACTCAACGCCCCATCCCGACACGAAAACTCACTTATATCCCTATCTAACATAACAACTCTTACTCAAATGATCAAATTTCTACTCCCGGCGGCACTTGTCATCCTCTCGGTGGCAAATATACAGGCCGACGATGACCTGATGAATTTCAACGATTGCTTCCGTATCTCATTCAATGGCGAAGAAGTAGCCAACGGCGCAACGCTGGAAATCAACGACTTCAAAGATATGTCCGACCTCTACGGACCCGGTGCCATCACATATTCCGCCGATATAGAAGTCGAGAACCTCGACATAATGCCCGCATACATCGACGGCACCCTCTACTTCACCGACGCCCCCACAGCAAGCCAATATCAGGCCGACAACATATTCTGGGGCGATCCGCAACTCTGCTACAGCATCAACAAAAACGGCTCAAGCCTCGGCAACTGTCTGCCCGCCAACCTCCCCTTATATGCCGGATCCGGCTGCTTCGAAGTGCCGGTAGAAGGTGTAGGCACTTTCAAATGGCTCATCCACATCGTTGCCGCTCAGCAGAACGCCGTAGAGAACTACCGCCTCACTCTCCTCACCAAGACCGGTGATGGCGCCGATGACGCAGTCATCTCCGAGCCCTTCACCATCAATCTCCACTTCGCAGCCATCGACTCCGGAGTAAATGAAATCGCCGGCGACGCAGACGCCCCCGTTGAATGGTTCGACCTCCAGGGACGTCGTGTCCTCTCCCCCGCTCAGGGCCTCTATATCTGCCGCCAAGGCTCACAAATCTCAAAACGCCTCCTTCGATAATCCGCTCTCACTTAGTTCTGTGCCTGACCTTTAGTTCAGGATTCCTATCGCGAAGCCGCCATCTCTCCCCTGCAGTTGGAAAGCCATCCGGCTTTCCCCCCTGCTGAGCGCGCATGCCCGAAATGCAACCCTTATAATCTTAATCTAACCCTTATCTAATCTTACCAATGGAAAAAATAGACAATCTTGATCGCAAAATCTTAAATATCATCATGCGCAACGCGCGTATCGCCTCTAAAGACATCGCCAAGGAATGTAACGTCAGCAGAGCCGCTATCCACCAGCGTATTGCCCGCCTCACCGAAATCGGCGTCATCAACGGCTCCGGTTATACCGTCGACCTCCACAAACTCGGGCTCAACACCTGCACCTACGTAGGAGTAAGACTCGAAAGAGGCTCAATGTATCGCGACGTAGTCAACGAACTCGAACGCATCCCCGAAGTCGTGGAATGTCACTTCACCACCGGCCCCTATTCAATGCTGATCAAAGTGATCGCAGCCGATACCCAGGATCTCATGGAACTCCTCAACAACAAAATCCAGAATATCCAGGGTGTGACCGAAACCGAAACCCTCATCTCGCTCGAACAGAGCATCAACCGAGAGATCACCATCAAGATGGAACCCGGCAAGAAAGGGCGTCACTCCCTCTGATTCCATCATCCGACTGCTCCGCCCGCCATGAGGAGCATCCATCACCCGCCGGCAGAAAAAGGGATCTACGCGGCATCCGCTCACCGCTCTCCGCCCGAAATGAGGATAATAAACCAAACCCGGAATATGCTTAAAGACAAGACTAAAATCTTCTCAATCCTGGCAGTCATCGTGCTCGCCCTGGTATCAATCATCTTCTTTGCCCCAGATGATATCGACGGCAATGTGCTGCAGCAGCACGACATCCTCCAGGGCCTCGCCAATGGTCAGGAAACACAGCAATATCAAGAAGCCACGGGCCACGCCTCGCGCTGGACAAATGCCCTCTTCTCCGGTATGCCCACGTTTCAGATCTCTCCCACATATCAGGCAAACTCCATGATGGAGTGGATATTCTGCCTGTACACACTCTGGCTCCCCTCGCCCGCTAATCTTCTATTCGCCATGATGTTAGGCTTCTTCATCATGGCGCTCTGCATGAAGATGCGCTGGCCCGTGGCGCTTTTCGCCGCAATAGCATGGGGATTCTCCTCATACTTCATCATCATCATCGGAGCCGGACATATCTGGAAGTTTCTCACGCTCGCCTATATACCGCCCACGATAGGCGGTCTCGCCCTCCTTTACCGCCGCAAATACCTCTCCGGCACCGCGCTGACGGCTCTCTTCGCCGCCCTGCAGTTGCAGAGCAATCATCCGCAGATGACCTATTATTTCCTCTTCCCCATCCTATTCCTGGTAATCGCCCGCGGCGTCAGTGCCTATCGCCTTCATGAGATGCCCGCCTTCTGGAAGGGCACCGGCTGCGCCGTGCTCGCCGCCGTGCTCGCCGTGGCTGCCAACTCTGCCAGCCTCTACAACAGTTATCTTTACTCCAAAGAGACCATCCGCGGCAGAGCCACCGACCTCGTTGACCCCTCCGCACCCTCAGCCGACGGCGCCGACCACGACTACATCACCGCATGGAGTTACGGCATAGATGAGACATGGACTCTACTCATACCCAACGTCAAGGGGGGCGCTACCATCAAACCCGTTGCCGGACAGAATTCAATGCTCTCCCTCGCCGACACCAACCTCGATGCCGGCACTTACCTCTCGCCACAGGAGACGCAGTTCCTGAGCCAATTCCCGCAATACTTCGGCGACCAACCCATGACCAACGGCCCGGTCTACGTAGGTGCAATCGTGCTCCTACTCGCCATCATCGCCATGTTCACCGTCAACGGTCGAGTCACCGGTCCCCTGAAATGGGCGCTTTTCGCCTCCTGTATCCTCTCCATCCTACTATCCTGGGGACATAACTTCGCACCCCTCACAGACTTCTTCATCGATCACTTCCCGGGCTACAATAAATTCCGTACCCCGGCGAGTATCCTCGTAGTGACTGAGTTCTGTCTCCCGCTGCTCGCGGCAATGGCGCTCATGAAGATGATCGAAAACCGCGACGATTACCTGCAGAAATACAAAGCAATATTCTTCGGCGTATTCGGCATCGGCGCCCTCATCTGCCTTATCGGCTGGATCGCGCCCTCAGTGTTCGGCACCCCCTACTCAGCCTCCGAGATCAACCAACTCAAGGAGATGGGCATATTCAGCGATCCCACCTACAGCAACATCTTCTCTGCCGTGAGCAATGCACGCCTGCACCTCGTCAGCGCCGATTCGCTCCGTTCGCTGATGTATATCATAGTGGGATTCCTCGTGATTTTCCTCTATCTGAAAGGTGCGCTCTCAAATAAGGTAGTCTTTATGTCGGCTCTCTCGGCGGTGATGCTCATCGATCTCTTCTCGGTCAATAAGCGCTACGTCAACTCCGAAAATTTCGTAGAGCCGCTCCGGCAGGAATCATTCACCGCCACTGATGCCGACCGCCACATCCTGACCGATACCACCTATTATCGCGTGATGGATATCGCCGACAATTCCGGCGCACGTTCGTCATATTTCCACCACACCATCGGTGGCTACCACGCGGCTAAACTCACCCGCTACAACGACCTCCTCACCACCCTCATCGAGCCTGCCCGCACTCACCTCGCCACCGAGGCGCAGACCAATTATCAGCGCATCAATACACTCCTCGCCGATTCCACCTCTGAGGTGAATCCCGATTCGATGCGTCTCTTCACCTCCGACGTCCCCGTGCTCGATATGCTCAACACGAAGTATTTCATCATGGGCGATTATGCCGAAGAGAACCCCAATGCCCTGGGCAATGCCTGGTGGGTGAGCAAGATAGACTATGTGGCTGACGCCAATGCCGAAATGGCTGCCCTCGCCAAGATCAATCCCGCCACTACGGCTGTGGCAGACCGCTCATTCGAGAAAATACTCGGCACACCCTCTGCCCCGGCACCCGGCGACACCATATATCTCTCATCCTACGCTCCCGACCGCCTCGCGTATAAGGTGCGCTCTGCAAAGGGGGGTATCGCAGTCTTCTCCGAAGTATTCTTCCCCTGGGGATGGAAGGCGATCGTGAACGGGGAGGAGGCACCCATAGCGCGAGTGGACTATACGCTCCGCGCAATGCGTCTCCCTGCCGGCAGTTATGATGTGGAGATGTCTTTCAACCCCGAATCGCTCAGAGTCACCAACACTGCGGGGGTAATTTCAGTGATCCTGATATATATACTCTGTCTCGGAGCGCTCGCCGTGGTTGCTCTCCCGTCGCTGCGCCGTAAAAAGGGAGTATGATACTGAGGCGAGTGCCGCAGGATATGATTCACACATAAAAACATCCACATATAAATCTCTGACGGGGCGATATGCTGTTTGACCTTTATAAAAGATGGCGCCACACACGCGGTTTCGGCGTGCATTCCCCTTTCGCCTACCGGCTGGTGACGGAAGGTGTGCGCCCGGCACGCGGCTACGTCTATCACGCCGAACTCCTCCCGGGCATGACACCACTACGGCGCATCGCCTTCCGTCTGCGCACTATCCTGCGCTCCGATGGCTATCAGGATATGGTGTATGATGCCGCCGAATGGGAGGCAGATCCCGCGCAGCCCCTCTTCCTTGTGGCGCCCACTCCGCAGCAGACCGAACGCATCGAGCACACCCTCAGCAACCGCGGATGCGGACTCATGCTCCACTCCCGCCGCTATATATTCGCCATAGCCCGCAAGGAGATGGCGCTCGTAAGATACAATCTGCTATGACCGATTCCGACCTCCTCCGCGATTTCAACCTCTATCTCGGACTCCAACGAGGGCTCTCTGCCAACACCGTCGAAGCCTACTCCCGCGATCTGCAGCATCTCCGCGAATATATCGGCGAGGACGCATCGCTCACGGAGGTCACTCTCGACGCGCTCCACGGATTTCTCGCCTCGCTCCACGACTGCGGTCTCTCGCTCGCATCGCGCGCACGCATGGTGGCTGCCCTGCGGTCGTTTTACAAATACCTCTGCTCGGAAAATATCATCGACGCCGACCCTACGCTGCTGCTGGAGAGTCCGAAGACCGAGCGCACCCTCCCCGACGTGCTCAGCGTCGAGGAGATAGACGCCATGATAGCCGCCATCCCTGCCGATAAAGATGAATCGGATCGTAACCGCGCCATGATAGAGATGCTCTACGGGAGCGGAATACGCGTATCCGAACTGTGCGACCTACGCATATCGCGCTTCTCAGCGCGCGACGGCCTCGCCATCATCGAAGGCAAAGGAGCCAAGCAACGCATAGTCCCCGTATCGCCCGGCGCCATCGAAGCCATTGATATTTATCTTAAATATCGCTCGCAACTCAACATTCAGCCCGACGAAGAAGACATCCTCTTCCTCAACCGGCGCGGCAGACGCCTCACCCGCGTCATGGTATTCTACATCGTGAAGCAACTTGCCGAATCAGCCGGAATCCGTAAGAATGTCTCTCCCCACACCCTGCGCCACAGTTTCGCCACCCACCTGCTCGAAGGGGGTGCCAACCTCCGCGCCATCCAGCAGATGCTCGGCCACGAAT
>CAMWSV010000140.1 GCA_947177015.1 uncultured Porphyromonadaceae bacterium | reverse complement strand
ATTTTGTATAATCGAAAAATGTGACTATCTTTGCAGTGTAATTCAAAGGAGTTATTCACCCGGGGCATTAGCTCATCTGGCTAGAGCGTTTGACTGGCAGTCAAGAGGTGACCGGTTCGATCCCGGTATGCTCCACTCACCAAAAGAAGAAAGTCAATTTACACTATTCACTAAGTGTAAATTGACTTTCTTCTTTTATCCGGTTATCTTAGGGTTGCCCCACTCTAAGTTTGGGGTCAGGTACAAAACCCTTATAAATTATAAAGGGTCAAGTACAAAACCCTGTTAAAGTGTTAAAAATCAAGATGTGAGTTTGCTTGATTTAGATCTGCTAACATTTGTTGTGATTGCACAATCTCTTAGAATGATAGACGAAGTGCCAACTCCGCACGATTGGACGCTCCATGTTCGCCATTAAAATTCATTCGCTTTCCGACCATATACTCACATCCTGCACTAAGACGCGGTGTTATCTCCCAAAAAAGATTCACTGACCCACTCATACCGTATTTATAACCGCTGAGATCAATGGGATCAGTCTCATAATTACGAGACTGGGTGAAAGTAGCAGTAGCATATAGATCAGGTCGGAAGTGATATTTTAGAGCCACAAAATATGAAAAAGCCTTTGGAGCCTCAAGCACACCGGGGCGATCTTTAATCCCGACAAGATCATGCATACCGTTACTCATATCAGATATATATCCTCCGTGGCCCGCTCCATAAGAAGTAACACCGTAAAACGTAACATTGCGCAGAATCTTTATCATTGTGGATAGTGCCAGTCCCCATCCCGTCTTGTTATGATTCTTCCCCTCGGTAATATTTCTGTAACTGAGGGTTCTTACCATTCCTGAAAGTCTGACATGACTGAAGCCACCATCCCATTGATGCTGACAATAACCGGTGATGTCGGGTAAATACGGCAGACATGCCTCCACATTCGGTTCAGAGTCACTTATGTAAGTATCCGGAAATTCCAGGCCTCCTGCTACCGACCAACCTTTTTTGAAACTATGCTTATATCTTACAAGTATGTTTGCCCGATCGATTGTGCCTCCATACAATCCCCCGTCAACGAGTCTTGGCAGAGCCTGTGCATCAAGAAAAGTAGAATAGGTATATCCTACTGTGAATCCTTTCAGTGATATGTAAGCATTCACGAGTTTAAAATTAATGCGATTGTAGCCGTTAAACCTCCCCTCGATATATGCACTGAAATCTCCTACCACGGTATTTCTACCCAATAAAGTGAAAAAAATTCCCGAATTGGCAGCCGTGGCATAAAGACGCTTCATCTTTGCCTCATTCTTAGGAATAGGAATGTTGTATGGAATGAAAATATAGGAATCTATAACTCCATTCCAGTCTTCCCAACCACGGAAATTGATTGCTCCTCCCACACCCATGGCAAGTTTGGCATCTTTTGTCATCAACATAAAGAATGGCGCTTCTGGATCATTGGCAGTCCGGTATTGGTCAGTATAGAAAATATCCATCAGCGCCCTGATAGAATCTGATGATGTAGCAGTGGTATCACCCCCGATCGTGAAGATTTTTTGTCGGTCAAGGAGTTTCTGTCTTTGTATCTGTTCGGGAAATATCCTCCCGGCATTCAGTTTATGTACAGCGACGGAATCCGATCTATCAGCACCATAGACATTCACAACGGACGCGGAGACGCACCCGAGCGAAAGAAAAAATAATCCGAGACGGCAAGGTATATGAAACTTCATTTTTTTGCATTAATTTTTATGCAAATTTAGTTAAATTTCATAAATCTCCATTAATTTTATAAGTGAGTTTTAAATAAATAATCCTTCTGCCGGGGGCATAATATGTCCGATGCAGAAGGATTATTCCTATTTTGAGTCAGCAAAACGGGAATCTATTATCACATTTTGCAAATCAATCTTTAAGATTCAATGAATTAATCTTTATTTTACAAGAATCTTTTTACCATTGACAATATAGATATTTCCCTTATGAAGAGCAGAAACTTTTCTACCTGACAGATCATAAATCTGACTATCAGATTCAGCCGCTGATACATCGAAAATTTCGTCCACACCACTTTCTGATGTCGGAATCGCGAGAATGTGCCCGGGATTGATATAGGTGGTGAATACTCCGTTGAGTCTACCTTCAGGTGTCCATTGATAAAGTTTTCCTGCCGATGCATAGTTATCGGCATCTGTAGCATAGAGGTATCCGGTATAGGGATTGCAGTATAGATCGTATGGTGTCATCATCTTCCGGAGATCTTCTTCCATTGTACCCGGCAATGTTGTAGTAACTCCATCCTTTCCTGCACTTTCAATTATCTTCTCAGGGTCAAGAGTGAGAAAAGTGTATTCATTCTTGTTAGTCGAGTACGAATATTGCGAACCCACTACGTAAAAAAGTCCATCGGGAGTGGATGTACTATATGTAACCGGATTCGGGATTACCACAAAAGCATCAGCAGAATCAGTAAGAATCTTTTCAGTATCGAGAATAATACCCGAAGCAGGAGATGATGCGTAGTCACCGGCAGCATTAATACACAGATATTTGCCGGCAGATGATATGTTGCCATACAGATTCTTACATCCGGTATCAACATTCTTCTTGAGGGTCATGGATTTTGCATCTACTACACTGAGAATTGACTCGAAATCATGATCTTCCTGAAAAGAATATCCTCCGGAGTTGCCCACATAGAGATAACCATCACGATATACGATTCCTTCCGGTTCATATCCCACCTCACATGCCGAAATAATTTTAAGAGTGGAGGGATCAATCTTTGCCACGAATCCTTTTGTAAATTCCTTCTCACCCTCTGTAGTGGTGCAGGCATGAGCATAGGAAGTGGCATAAATAAACTCACCATCGGATGCAAGTTTTCTTACGTTGGGAATGTCCTCAATCACACCTACTGATTTCCCCGCAGCATCTATCAACTGAATCATGTTGGGAGTATTGAGGGAGATAGCAATCAAGTTATCCTTGACATTGATGATATCTGTGGGTGTATCGCCGAGTTTAAAACCGTTGCAATCGCGAAACCACTGATTGCTTACAATCTTGCCGTCTTCAAATAGTGTGAGACGTGCATTGTCTGACTGCCATGTGCCTTCATCTATAACGATGATCTTTTCATTGGCAGCATGGATTGAGAGTCCGGACATCAATCCGAAAGTTAGAAATACTGCTATTTTTTTCATTGTATACATTAATTAATAATGAATTATAAAGTATGAATAATGCATTAAAAGGGGTAGGAATAGTAGCATATCATACGGATAAGGTCTGAGAGTACTACAATACCAAACCTGTTGAAAATCACTCAGAATCCTACAGTCAGAGCCAGACTGAAACTTCTGCCCGGCATCGGATAGCGGGGAATAAGTTCATATTGTACGTCAAAAAGATCATTTACTTCAAAGGTTAGTACTGTCTCAATTGTCTTAAACGGCCAGACAGTATAACTCATCTTAAGGTCGACGTTATTATACGGTTTGAGAATATCATTGGGATCCGCGTATGCAAACATTCTGCTACCCACATACATATCGCTCACAGTGAGAGAAAGCCTCTTCCACATTGCTATTGCGGAGATGCCGCAAGAAAAAGTAGGAGAATAGCATATCGGCTTATTGTACATATCCGATTCTTTATCAGTGCGGTCTACATCGTGTTGCAATGTGAATGACGATAACAGTGAGAATGACCAATCACCCGGATGGTATCTGACATTAACATTTGAATTAAGACCCCGGCATAATGTGTAGCCGTAGTTCATCATACTCCAAGTATAACTACCCTTCATCGGCAGACATACGATACGATTCTCTACCTTATTAAGATACATATCTGCCTGCACCGAGAAATCCCAGTTATTTACGGCTATGTTATATCCGCCACCAAGATCATATTGCGTGGTGTATTCCGGCTTAAGATTTCTATTGCCTGATTGAGTATAATACAGATCATTAAGCGTGGGCGCACGGAATATGCGTTTATACCAGGCATGAAAGATAAAGTGCTGATTATCGAATCCGAAAGTTACAGCCGGAGTTAATCTGCGCAAAGGGTCAGCCGCCGGTGTACTCATAGATGTAAAATCGTGTAAATCCTGATAAAGCAGTGATGACGACAATCTGAAATTTCTCCAGGAGAGATTCACGGCAATCACCGCCTTCTGATCCTGACGTCTCACGGTATTGAAATATTTCAGATCTGCTGCCAACCATGAGCATCTGTAATCATAACCCGCGCTGACATCGAGCCAATTCAATGGAGAATACGTATAACTTGCCGATCCGTAAAGATCATTCTGATGATAATGATTATCCACACGCGGAGTATTCTGATTTTGAGGATAATCGGTATTATATCTGAGATATTCGTTGGAATATTTTAAGATGAACGCCACAGAATGTTGCCCGTAACTCTTACGATATGCCGACTGAATAAAAAAATCACTATCCCATTCATGAGCCACATTCGTATATTTATCAGAAACTCTGCGTATTATTCCTCCCGGACAACCTCTCGATGAATAATAATAATATACATGTGATGAAAATCCACGATGGAATACCGCTCCCTCGGCACGATAATAACGAATATCGTTATTGCTTCTTCTGCCTACGGTATCTTCAAATTCGGATTTATATCTGAAAGGATAGTCGCCCTTGGTGTATAGAGCCTCAGCATCTATAAAAGCCTGCCATCCCTTTCTTGAAGTCTGGAGGTTTATTTTACCGGATGAAGTAGTGAAGGAACTCCCTTTAAACTGCACACTGACTGAATCTTTTACGGGTCTACGCGTTGTGAAATATACCGCCGCCCCACTCGCATATTCCGAAGGTGATTGACATCGGCTCAATTTATTCCCATTATAAAGATTCACACTCTCCATTGAGGATAGCGAGAATTTACCAAGATCTACGGTTCCGTTCTGAGCATTATTAATTTTCACGCCATCGATAAACACTCCTACGTGCTGCGCACCCATCGATCGCACGTTTACCGTCTTCATTCCTCCTAATCCACCGAAATCTTTAATCTGCACTCCGGCAAAATATTTCAGAGCATCTGCCACACTGGATGTTGACAATGATTTAAGATCCCTACCGGAAAGAGTTTGAGTAGTGGCAAGTGGTTGCCTTCCGTTTACTATCAATTCCTGCAGAGTATCTGACTCAACCCTCTTTAAGTCTTCTACCAGACTGCTATCGGACGCAGACACAGCGGATGCCGATGCCAAAAGATTGGTACCGGAAATCACAATACAAGATAAAGATCGATAGAATAACTTTTTTAGTTCCAGGCGTTTTGCCATGATGCTGAAATTTCTGTCAACTGTGATCCCGCAGTTGCAAGTTAATAATTTATATAAGATTGACTCTTATATGATCCTCAAGGCAGGTCTTCTGACTTATCTCGTATTACTGCTCTACCTTCCCGGATTCGGCATCGTGATCAGCATCGTCAC
The DNA here is from genome assembly GCA_947177015.1 of uncultured Porphyromonadaceae bacterium. Classification (GTDB taxonomy): domain Bacteria; phylum Bacteroidota; class Bacteroidia; order Bacteroidales; family Muribaculaceae; genus Lepagella. The sequence goes on along the minus strand of CAMWSV010000140.1, from coordinate 101 downwards.
ATCTGCATCCAGTGGCACTGAAGTGTAATTTAATACTTCTCTGCGGACAGTAACTCAATCGAGAATTACAGCATCGGGTAATGTCGCGGATTTTCACCACG
>CAMWSV010000139.1 GCA_947177015.1 uncultured Porphyromonadaceae bacterium | reverse complement strand
TATTACTCACGTCAGTGCATAATTCACCCTTTAATATCATCTACAAAATTAACAAATATAAATCAAATTTTATCATTCAAAAGTAGGTAAATTCATTAATAAATCTTAACAGAAAGAATAAAACAGTTTCCTTTTTCTGCCTCTACTCATGGTCTCAATAAATATTATTTATTAGTCAAAAGTGATTATTGAAAGGAGTTGGAATTAGACGGCAATAAAGTGAAATTCAATTAATCCATAATAAATTAATCCATATTAAATGGGTTGAAATAGAAAAAAGAGGATGAGCCAAAGTGTTTATATAGGCTCATCCTTGAAAAAATTTTAGAATATCAAATAGATTGAGAGTAAATAGAAAGGTAATCAGAAGGGATAGCGAGATTCGATTACACTCCAGTCAATAATATCCCACATTTTGTGGAGATAATCGGCTCTGCGGTTTTGATAATCGAGATAATAGGCGTGTTCCCATACATCGAATGTGAGGAGTGGATTTAGATTCATCCGGAGAGGATTCTCTGCATTAGATCCCTTGATAATTTTTAGTTTACCGTCGGAATCATTTGCAAGCCATACCCAGCCGCTTCCGAAGAGGGTTGCTCCAGCATCTTCAAATTCCTTCTGGAAATTTTCGAAACTTCCATATTGAGATTCAATCTGCTCTGCCAGTTTTCCACCCGGTTCTTTAAGGCCGTTGGGATTAAACTGGAAGAAGTAGAAGATGTGATTCCACGCCTGAGATGCGTTGTTGAATAATGCGCCGTCACTTTCAATGATGATGCGTTCGAGAGGCATATCCTCAAAGTCAGTATCCTTTACGAGACGATTAAGGTTGTCAATGTAGGCCTTCTCATGTTTTCCGTAGTGGAAATCAATTGTGACTGGGGAAATCACAGGCTCGAGAGCATCAGGTGCATAGGGTAATTGGGGTTGTTGAAATTTCATAGTAATAATGTTTTGATAAATTATTATGCTATTTTTCCGGAGTAGGATGTTCATGTCTTCCGGATGGGCAGCATCTGTATCATTTCAACGTTTATTTGCACAAAAAGTTTTGTGCGATTACCCTGATTCCATCTCAAAGGAAAGAGTGACTCAAAGCAACCAGACATTTAGATCCTATATCGTAAAAATTGGGTCTTATTCTAGTGAGATGGGATGTCAACTATCTTCAATTCCAATTCTCAATATATGAAAAAAGAATATCAGGGATAAAACCGGAATTTTTACATGTCAAAGACCGCATCCCAATCCTTGAATACAGCCTGATAACCGATGTCGGAGATAGCCTTTGCTACCTGTAGAGGAGTTCTGCTGTCGGTGACTTCAAACTGTTCAAGTTCTTCGTGGCGGCGTGTATATCCACCCGGTTCGGTTCTGCTTCCTGCACTCATGGATGTGACACCAAGAGTGGCCATATTATTTCTGAATTTTTCAGACTCACGAGTAGAGTAAGATATATCTACATCATGATCGAAGATGCGGAATGCGAAAGTGAGTTGAGCGAATTGGCGGTCGTTGATAATACTCTTTGGCTGGAATCCGCTTTCTGATGGGCACATACGGGGGAAGTTGACAGAGTAGCGAGACTTCCAATATTTTTTTTGGAGATAGCGCAGATGGCGTGCAAGCATGACTGCATCTCCTCGCCAATCTTCAAGTCCGAGTAGCGCACCAAGACCTATTTTATGTACGCCGGCTTCTCCCATGCGGTCGAATCCATTGAGCCTCCAGTCGAAGTGTGATTTCATCCCCTGCGGGTGATATTTTTTATAAGACTCCCTGTGATACGTCTCCTGGAAGCATACTACACCGTTAAGTCCTGCATGAGTGAGGCGCTCGTAATCTGCTGATCGCATAGGTTGCACCTCAATGGTGAGATTGTGAAAATACGGACGACAAACCTTCAATACTTTCTCAAGATAATCCACACCGCAGAGTGAAGGATATTCGCCTGCTACTATAAGCAGGTTCTCGAAAGGTGCAAGTTGGCGAATAGCCTTACATTCCTCCTCAATCTCTGCAAGAGAGAGAACAACGCGATTAAACTTGTTGTCGTGGTTAAATCCGCAATAAACGCATTTATTGGTACAAGCATTTCCCACATACATCGGGATGTACATGGAGATGGTCTTGCCGAAACGTTCGGCGGTGAAATGGCGGCTGAGGGCAGCCATTTTCTCAAGTTCGGGAGCGGCGGTCTCTGAGATAAGCACGGCGAAATCCTCGGGTGAGAGGGTATAATTCGGACGCACTGCATTACGTAGAACTCTTTCCACGTCTGCAGGAGTAGCATTTTCCACCATTGCTATAGTCTCGTCCCAATCATAATTATCGATAATATCAGCATAACCGCGACCAAAAATATGGTCGCGGTCAGGATCAGAAAACTTCATGTCGGTCATTCTTGGCATTTTTCCTCAATATTCTGCGATATTCTCATTGCACAGAAATTGGGGCCACACATTGTACAAAATTTATCGTCGGCGTCAGGAGCATTTCTTCTTGAGTCCATGTAATAGCGTTTAGCCTTTTCAGGATCCAAAGAGAGGTTGAACTGGTCTTTCCAACGGAATTCATATCGAGCCTTGGAGAGAGCATCATCTCGAACGTTCGCGCCGGGATGTCCCTTGGCAAGGTCGGCGGCATGAGCGGCAATCTTGTAAGTGATGACTCCTTCGCGAACATCGTTAAGGTCGGGGAGTGAGAGATGTTCTTTAGGAGTGACGTAGCAGATCATGGCAGTGCCGAGGTTTGAAATAATTGCAGCGCCGATAGCCGATGTGATATGGTCGTATGCAGGCGCGATATCGGTGGTCAATGGACCGAGGGTGTAGAAAGGAGCATTGTGGCAAGCCGTCTTTTGACATTCCATATTCTCGGGAATTTTATTCATGGGTACGTGGCCTGGACCTTCAATGAGAACCTGCACGTCATGTTCCCACGCCTTCAGGCAGAGTTCGCCGAGTATGTCGAGTTCGAGGAATTGAGCGCGGTCGTTGGCATCATGAGTAGAACCGGGACGCATCCCGTCGCCCAGAGAGATTGCCACGTCATATTTATTGAGAATCTCACAAATCTCATCAAAATGAGTATATAGGAAACTTTCCTGATCATGCAGCACAGTCCATTGAGTCATGATAGATCCGCCACGAGATACACAGCCGGTGAGGCGTTCCTTAACCAATTGAGCGTGTTCTCTGAGTACACCGGCATGGATTGTGAAATAATCCACACCCTGTTCGCATTGTTCGATCAGTGTGTCGCGATATATTTCCCAGGTGAGTTTTTTAACGTCGCCGTTAACTTTTTCAAGAGCCTGGTAGATGGGCACTGTTCCCATGGGTACCGGGCAGTTGCGGATAATCCATTCACGCGTCTCGTGAATGTTGTCGCCTGTAGATAGATCCATTAGAGTATCACCTCCCCAGTAGCAACTCCATACTGCCTTAGCCACTTCCTCCTCAATGCCGGATGAAAGGGCTGAGTTGCCGATATTAGTATTGAGTTTTACGCTGAATGCCGGCCCAATTATCATAGGTTCGGCTTCCGGGTGATTAATGTTTGAGGCAATTACGGCTCTTCCCGCCGCTATCTCATCGCGCACGAATTCGGGGGTAATGTGAGTGGGGATACCGCGATGTTCATTATCCATGTTCTCACGGATTGCCACATATTCCATTTCAGGTGTGATGATACCCTTTTTCGCATAGTGCATCTGAGTGACGCGATGACCATCCTTAGCACGGCGTGGCTTATGCCGCACCGGGAAGCGGATTGCATCAAGTTCGGGATTGTCGCGACGTGCACGGCCATATTCAGATGATATATCGTCCTGTTCAATAGTGTCGTCGCGGTCAATAACCCACTGCATACGCTCCCGGGGGAGACCTGCATTGATATCAACTTTATATGCAGAATCTGTATAGAGCCCTGAAGTGTCATAAATATAGATATCTTCGTTTGGGTATTCTACACGCTTACCGTCTTCGATTTTTACAGTAGGATATTGATGGACTACTCGCATTCCGACTTTAATCGGATGGAGTTTACCATCGACATAGACTTTTTCAGAATTGGGATAGGAAGAGAGATCGATGTTCTCAATTTTCATGGTTACGAAAGAGGAGATGAATGATTATTAATCTAAAAATGATGTCAGAGGTGAGGTGGCGATAGCCGTCACGGAGGTAGAGCCGAGACCGGCGAGATATGCGTCGCGACCGGCTTCTACACCTTTACGGAAAGCCACGGCCATAGCCACCGGGTCGCCTGCTACGGCGATAGCGGTGTTGACCAGCACCGCGTCGGCACCCATCTCAAGAGCCTCAGCGGCATGAGAAGGCGCGCCGAGTCCGGCATCAACGATGACGGGTACATTAGCCTGTTCAATTATAATACGCAGAAGATCGCGTGTGAGCAGTCCTCTGTTAGTGCCGATAGGAGCACCGAGCGGCATTACAGCAGCGCTTCCTGCTTCTTCAAGACGCTTGCAGAGTACGGGATCAGCCTGAATATATGGTAATACTACAAATCCTTCTTTGGCAAGAATCTCTGTAGCGAGCAGAGTCTCTACCGGATCAGGCATAAGATAGCGCGGATCGGGGTGAATCTCCAGTTTGATAAATGGAGTATTAAATATCTCCCTGCTCATCCTGGCGGCGAGGACAGCCTCATCAGCGTTGCGTACACCCGATGTGTTGGGGAGCAATTGTACTTTTTCACGATTGATATGAGTGAGCATATCATCCGTGGCTTCATTCATCATGTTGATGCGTTTCATTGCCACCGTGATCATTTCGGATCCGGAGGCAATAATTGCTTCTTGCATAATATCAGACGACGAGAATTTTCCGGTACCCACAAAAAGGCGTGAAGAAAATTCACGAGACCCGATTACAAGTTTATCTTCCTTTTGTTTCATGATTGTTGGGTTATACAAGGTCAGTCCCCGGTGGGGAGCATGGCGCAGAATTTGCGGGTTGCTTCTACCATATCGTCGGCAAATGCTATGGCACCACTTACGGCAATGCCGTCCACACCGGCTTGTAACAGGGGTTGGACATCTTCAAGTTTGATGCCTCCGACAGCCACATGAGCAATATTGATTTCGGCTTCCTTCATCTGATTACATAATTCAGAAATTCCCGCCAGTCCGAGTACCGGGGCAAGATTCTCTTTTGTCTTAGTATCGGAATAGGGCCCCATTCCGATATAATCGATATCGAGTGAGCGTACTGCCTTGATGTCATCAAATGTATTCGCGGTAACGCCGATTACCGCCAGCGGACCAAGTTCCATACGTGCTTTCGAGGGGGGTGTATCCATTTTGCCGAGGTGTACACCTGTAGCATTAGCATCGCGGCAAACATCGACTGAGTCATTAATAATAAGGAATGCTTCCTTAGGATCGGTGAGAGCCTTAACTTCCTTAGCCATGGCAAGGAGTTCCTCCTGCGAAGCACCTTTCATTCTCAACTGAATCCATCTGCACCCTCCTTCGAGTACGGCTTTTACCTGATCCGGAATAGATTTATCGCATTGGGTATTTGTAATATATTGCAACATAGGCTTATTTTTTTCTATCTTGAATTTGTGTATCTTTCTTTTATAAC
>CAMWSV010000138.1 GCA_947177015.1 uncultured Porphyromonadaceae bacterium | reverse complement strand
TCCAATAACTCCAATAATTCCAATAACTCCAATAATTCCAATAACTCCAATAACTCCGATCAGTCCGCCAAAGCGGATCTCTTCGCGCGAGCCATCATAGACAGCGCATCATTACTGCAGTCCGACCCTCTTATTCCAGCACGTCTGCGACAGGCTGTCATCGACAATTTCTCCGCTCCGGCTATAGCGCGACGCTATATCGCTATCCTTGATGCGGAAGCCTGACAAGGCGATGAGAAGCGACATCAGCGGACTCATATAGTTGAAGATGCAATATGGCAGATAGGCTATGGTGGCTACCCCCAACACTGCACTCTGCGTGACTCCGCAGGAATTCCAGGGGATGAGAACCGACGTCACCGACACTGAGTCCTCAAGCGTACGGCTCAGTAATCTGCCTTCGAGTCCGCGACCCTGATATATGGATTTATAGATATTGCCTCCGATTATAAGCGATAGATACTGATCGGCTGTGGCGGCGTTAAGAAAGAGTCCGGACCCTACGGTGGCGCCTACGGTAGAGACCCTGCCACGCAGCCACGATGTGAACTCCCCGGTGATCACCGAGATAAGACGTGTGCCCAACATCACGCCGCCGAAGAGCATGGCACTCAGAACCAGGCACACGGTGGGCAACATCCCCTCCATGCCCCCTGTAGCCACCAATTCGTCGAGCGCGGAGTTACCTGTTGTGAGCGAGGTGGACGTGCACATCATCTTCAGAGCCACTGCGGCGGCTTCCGTGATGCCATCCACACTCTCGCCATGAATCATGGCAGGGAGATGAGGCTGGAAGATAAATATCCCGGCCAGCCCCAAAAGGGTGCTCACACCCAGAGTGATGAGCGTATTCACGCGGCAGGCTATGAGGATAAGCGTCACAGCCGGAATCACGTATATCCATTTAGAAAGATTAAACATTGATGCCAGGGCCTCAGACATCTCGCCGCCGGCAAACACCGGCGTGAGGTCAGACACCATGCCGGCGATAAAAAACACCGCCAGCGCTATCGCAATTGAAGGCACCGTAGTGATAAGCATATAGCGGATATGGCTGAAAAGATCCACACCACATGATGAGGATGCAAGCACAGTAGTATCTGAGAGCGGCGACACCTTATCGCCGAAATACGCACCCGAAATCACGGCTCCGGCTATCCAGGCCGCAGAATAGCCGAGGAGTTCCCCTATCCCCATGAATGCCACACCGATAGTGGCTATCGTGGTCCATGACGACCCTGTGAGTATCGAGATAAAAGCACTCACCAGGCAGGTAATCACAAGGAAAAACCGGGGGTTGATCATATCCAGACCCGCCTCTATGAGAAGTGGTACCACCCCTGAGAGCATCCACGTGGCGGCGACGCTCCCGATAAGGAGGAGCATCGGGACGGCGGGCAGCGTCTGCGAGGCTGAGCGCAGCACACCGCGACGCAGATGAAGCCCCGGAGCCCTGAAGTGGAAATACCCTATTGCCAGCCCCACAAATGAAGCCATAAGAAGGATCACCCAACTATAGGACGCCACCATATCTGATCCACCGAAACTTAACAGAAAACCGACCGCCGCGAGCAGAAACACGACCGGCAAAAGAGCCATTATCAAATCTTTTTTCATCTCATTCATAACGCCCGGTTACCGCTGATATTGCAATTTACACCCTTTCATTCACATTTTTTTAGATATTCATCTTTGGGGAGTGAGAGTATTTTGATTAATTTTGCAGATTATTAACAATTCCGACATCATGCACTCTCCGGATAATATGATCAACGAGGAGGCTTCGCGCCATCTGCGTGCCTCCGGAATAGCCCAGACTCCCAACCGCGTGCTGGTGGTCAGGGCGCTCGCGCGTTCGTACGCTCCCATGAGTCTCGCCGAACTGGAGGATGAACTCGACTCGCTCGACAAGTCGAGCATACACCGCGTGCTCAATGTATTGCTTGAGCATGATGTGGTGCACGCCATTGAGGATGGAAGGGGGATCTCCAAATACGAGTTATGCTACAGCGACAACGACCTCGAAGACTCCGATATGCATTGTCATTTCTATTGCAACGTGTGCCGGCGCACCTTCTGTATCCCCCACTCCGTGCCTAAGATTGCCGTCCCCGCCAACTTTACCGTCACCGGTATCAACTATATGCTCAAGGGGATTTGTCCGGATTGCGCCTCCAAGCACTCTCTCTGATTTCTTACCATCCCATTATAATTATTGATTTTTATAAATTTATTATAAATTTCCTATAAATTTCCTATAAATATTGATTCAGACTTTATTCAGACCCTCCGATTCCAAATCACTGAATCCGAAACACTGAATCATGAATCCATAATCATAATCCGCAAAGATGAAATTTCAGACTAAGACGATATATCTGTTCCTTCTTCTCTTATCCTCATTATCCATATCTTCACTCTCTGCCTACGCTCAGGAGGAGGATACTCACGCAGGGTCATTCCGTTTGGATTCCATACGCTGGGCGGGAGAGTTTACCGCAAGTCTGTCTGCAGGCAAGAACACACCTTTCTGGCTCGTGAATAATACTCAAGGACTCGGTTCGCTCAAACGCAATAATCTCTATCTGCGCGCCGGAGTATTCAAGGATATCGACCGCTCCAACCGCTATTCGTGGGGTGCCGGCGTAGACCTCGTGGGGGGCTACCGTCTCCTGTCACCTTTCGCCATACATCAACTCTATGGCGAGATACGCTATCGCTGTCTCGATCTCATGGTCGGACAGAAGGAGATGACGGGTGAGATTTCCAATCCCCGCTTGGCATCGGGCAATCTACTCTATTCAGGCAATGCCCGTCCCATTCCGCAGATACGCGCCGGCATCTTCGACTATGCCGATATCTGGGGGCTAAAGGGATGGCTCGCAGTGAAGGGTTATCTCGCCTTCGGCATGATGACCGATTCCAAATGGCTCGAAGAGTGGACCAGGCCGCAGTCTCCCGACACGCAGGCTCTCTTCCCGCAGAACGTGAAGTATCATTCCAAGGGATTATGGCTGCGCAACGGTAATCCTGATAAGTTCCCCCTTACATTTGAAGCGGGCATAGAGATGGCTACTCAATTCGGCGGTGCGTCATGGTATAAGGATGTCAACGGCGAAATCAAATGGGTGGAAGGCGCTCATGGATGGAAAGGTTTCTGGCACGCTCTCGTGCCCCAGCCGGGCGGACACATCGCCGCCGAACAACTCAACGTGGAAGGTAACTTCATGGGCAACTGGAACTTCGTTCTCGCCTGGACTCCCAAAGATAAGGATTGGAGCGTGAAGGCCTATTATCAGCATTATTTCGAAGATCATTCCATGCTCTATATTGAGTATCCCTGGCGCGATGGTCTCTGGGGTGTGGAGGGTAAACTTCCGCGCAACCCCTTCGTGAGCCGCATCGTATATGAGTTCCTATATATGAAGGATCAGACAGGCCCCGTATACTGGGATCACACCAACAAGATTCCCGTGCAGATTTCGGGTCGCGACAATTACTATAATCACATGCTCTACGCCTCTTGGCAGCATTGGGGCATGATTATCGGCAATCCGCTCATTCTATCGCCGCTTTATAATAACGGTTCACTATTTACCCGCTCCAGCCGCATCATCGGCAATCACCTCGGATTTGAGGGAGAACCTACCCCCACAATTTCCTATCGTGTGCTTGCCAGTTACCAGCGCAGTTGGGGCACCTACACCGCTCCGTTCGCTGAAGTAGCCAATTCCTTCAATCTTCTTGCCGAAGTGAACTGGCATCCCCGCAAAATCGCCGGTTACTCCGGCTGGGAAGGGAGAGCCACCTTCGGTCTCGACGCCGGCGACCTCATCGGCAGCAGCCTCGGCATCCGGATCTCCATCATCAAGCGCGGCAAATTCACCTTCTAACCCCCCGGGATTCCTTAATAACTGAATTCTCTACTAACTCACCATCCTTGAATATATTAGGAGTATGGAGTGTAATATTATTTCTCGTGGTTTGAAATAACTCAGCCATCTGAGCCTGAGTTAGCCATACCGACTCATCCTCTACTCTTACGTCAAGTGCTGAGGTATCATCCGGACTATAGAGTATGATCTCATTGGTTTGATTCTTATCCATTTCGAAAATTTACTCATAAATTCTGATATTCCGTCTATTTTCCGGATTATTCAAGATATTCTATAGATATTAAATATTTCTGCATATATTTATATTTAATATTACGATAACGCGCCTCCCCGCCGATACACCCTTCCCTTACGTGCCCTCCGAGGCAGGTTTCGCCACGCCGAAGTATCGTATCACTAACTTCAGCCACAACGAAATCACTCACGTGCAGATCTCGAAGGTATCTCCTGGCAGGGGTCTTTATGATAGGGGATCTTAATTTATCAATTCTATAAAAAGACGCCGCGACCGGAAATCGGCCACGGCGTCTTTTTGCTTTATCCGAGTAAGATAGGATTATTTTGTTTCAGGTTTGGTGTAACCATCTTTTTCAGCACGCTTCGACATCTTCTCGATACGCTTTTTGGTATCGGGATGTGAAGAGAACATCTTCTGGATCGTGCTCTGCTTTGCACCACCCTCAGAGCCCATCAGTTTCTCGAATGCCATCGACATTCCCCAGGGGTTGAGACCATTGGCAACAAGGAAGTCGTAGCCACAATCATCAGCCTCTGATTCCTGCTTCTGCGAATACTTGGCGTTCATAAGGCTCTCGGCGATACCTCCGAGTTGAGAATCGGTAAGCATAGCCACCTTATTGTTGGCTGCGCCGGCGGCATCCAGAGCGGCATCAGTGAGGAGTTGCTGCTTGAGAGCGTTCTTTGAGTGACGCTTGATTACGTGACCGATTTCATGACCGATGACACCCATCAGTTCATCGTCGCTCATGATATCCATCAGCGATGAGAATACACGCACACTACCATCCGGGCAAGCGAACGCATTCACATCGATAACGTCATAGACCTTGAAATTCAAAGGTATGCCATCGGCATCTTTACAGTTGGCAGTGAGTTTCTTAAGACGCTCCACATAGGGGTCGCCATCCGGCAATACAGGATTGTGCTTATCCATCCAGTCTACAGACTGCTTCACGTATGCCGCCATCTGTTCATCGGTCAGCGTAAGAGCCTGCACACCCTTTGAGGCTGCAGATACAGCCTTCTTAAGATTAAACTGTGCCGCTGCGGGAGTCACTGTGCACAAAGCGAGCATAAGACCCGCAATCTTCAACATTTTCGAAATTTTCATGTGTCGATTAATTTTAAATGTCGATTATTTTAAATATGTTGTTTAACTTTTCTTATATTTTACCTGTCTCCAATCTAAACTGTATTCGTGTTTACCTGAATAATAAACACGTATTTTTTACCCTCAGATTAAGCGCGTAATTACAATTTTATTATATCTCCGGAAGGATTTTTATTATTTTCCCAGCAAGGATTCCACCGTCTTGCTGTCGCAATCAAGCAGACCTGCGATCTCAGAGATACCCATCCCCTGCGCCTTGAATTTATTGGCAAGCGTACGCAATACTCCCATTGCCCCTTCCACACGACCTTCGCTACGGCCTTCTGCTCTACCCTCTGCTCGTCCTTCTGCTTTACCTTTGGCGCGTTGCTGCTCAC
>CAMWSV010000137.1 GCA_947177015.1 uncultured Porphyromonadaceae bacterium | reverse complement strand
GTGGTCCCACTAGGGCTTGAACCTAGGACCCACAGATTATGAGTCTGTTGCTCTAACCAACTGAGCTATAGGACCGGGGTTTGTGAGTGCAAAGTTAGGAAATTTTTGTGAAATTGCCAAATTTTTTTGATTTTTTTTTAGTTTGTGCGGATTTGTAAGTGTTGATTGAAGTTTTTTTAGTAATTTTGCATTTAATACCGGATTTCGCAAAAATGTCATTGCTCCGGCAATGGATTTTCGGGTGAGTTTTTATGAAAACGGGTAAAAACCGGGCTATGGGTGATGGAGAGGGAAATAATGGATTAGGAAATTTATTGAGGAATAACAATATATTGATGATGCAAACTATTCGGAAAGCGCGACTCATCTTGGAAGATGGAACTGTTTTTGAGGGTAAGTCGTTTGGCTATGCCGGCGCGGCCGCCGGTGAGGTAGTGTTTAATACCGCCATGACGGGTTATCCGGAGAGTCTGACCGATCCTTCGTATGAGGGTCAGATTTTGGTGACGACTTATCCCATACTTGGTAATTACGGTGTGCCGCCGCGTCGGCAGCAGGATGATGTGAGTGAGTATTATGAGTCAGACCATATTCATGCGAAGGCGATTGTGGCTCAGGATTACAGTTGGCAACATTCGCACTGGCAGGCTGATCGTTCACTTGCCGAATGGCTTGAGGAGGAGAAGATTCCGGGGATTTATGACGTTGATACGCGGGCTCTTACGAAACTTTTGCGCGAGAAAGGCTCAATGTTGGGCAAGGTCGTGGTGGAAGGTGCGGAGGAGCCTGATTTTTATGATCCCAATAAGGAGAACCTTGTGGCGAAGGTGTCGTGCAAGGAGGTTGAGATCCGTGGCAAGGGGGATAAGAAGGTGGTGCTGGTGGATTGCGGGGTGAAGCATAACATCATTCGTTGCCTCACGCGCCGCGGTTTGCAGGTGGTCCGTGTTCCCTGGGATTACGATTTCAATGATATAGAGTGCGACGGCATCTTTATCTCCAATGGTCCGGGCAATCCTGACCTGGTGGATGCTACAGTGGAGAATCTCCGGAAGGCACTTGCAGGCGATAAGCCCATCTGCGGCATCTGTATGGGCAATCAGTTGCTGTCGAGAGCGGCCGGCGCGAAGACCTTCAAACTCAAATATGGACACCGCAGTCATAATCAGCCGGTGAGAAGGGTAGACACCAACCGTTGCTATGTGACATCGCAGAATCACGGATTTGCGGTAGACGACAGCACTCTGCCGGCAGACTGGGAACCGCTCTTCGTGAACATGAACGACTTCACCAACGAGGGTATCCGCCATAAGAGCAAGCCGTTTTTCTCGGCTCAGTTTCACCCGGAGGCATCGTCAGGTCCGAAAGATACGGAGTTTTTATTTGATGAATTTGTAGCACTTCTCTGAATCGCAATAATACGACGCAACATATATGCAGACAGAAAGCAGACATTCATTCCAGACCCCTTCGGGCGAGAATGTAAATTTGGATAAAGATATAAAGAAAGTAATACTTTTAGGCTCGGGAGCGTTGAAGATCGGCGAGGCTGGAGAGTTTGACTATTCCGGTTCGCAGGCGCTGAAGGCGATGAAGGAGGAGGGTATCGAGACGGTGCTTATCAATCCGAATATCGCCACGGTGCAGACCTCGGAGGGCTTTGCCGATAAGATCTACTTCCTGCCGGTGACTCCGGACTTTGTGGAGCGGGTGATCGAGCGTGAGCGTCCGGATGGCATATTGCTTGCCTTCGGCGGGCAGACGGCACTCAACTGCGGAGTGAAACTCTATGAGAGCGGTGTGCTGGAGAAATACGGTGTCAAGGTGCTGGGCACTCCGGTGCAGGCCATCATCGACACCGAAGACCGCGAACTCTTCGTGAAGAAACTTGATGAGATAGGGGTGAAGACCATCAAGAGCGAGGCAGTGGAGAGCGTAGACGGCGCTCTGGGGGCGGCTGCGCGTCTGGGTTATCCGGTGATTGTGCGCGCGGCATACGCGCTGGGTGGACTCGGATCCGGATTCTGCGACAATGAGGAGGAACTGAAAGCCCTCACCGAGAAGGCTCTTTCGTTTTCGCCGCAGGTGCTGGTGGAGAAATCGCTCAAGGGGTGGAAAGAAGTGGAATATGAAGTGGTGCGCGACCGATTCGACAACTGCATCACTGTCTGCAACATGGAGAACTTCGACCCGCTCGGTATCCATACGGGCGAGAGTATCGTAGTGGCTCCCTCGCAGACTCTTACCAATGAAGATTATCACTATCTGCGCAAACTCGCCATCAAGATTATCCGCCATATCGGCATAGTGGGTGAATGTAACGTGCAATACGCGTTCGACCCCGAATCGATGGACTATCGAGTGATTGAGGTGAATGCCCGCCTGAGCCGCTCGTCGGCGCTGGCATCGAAGGCTACGGGTTATCCTCTGGCATTCGTGGCAGCCAAACTCGGGCTCGGTTACGGACTCTTCGACCTGCGCAATTCAGTGACTAAAGATACATCGGCATTCTTCGAGCCGGCCCTCGACTACTGCGTGGTGAAACTTCCGCGCTGGGACCTCGGCAAGTTCCATGGAGTGCGAAGGGAAATCGGAAGTTCGATGAAGTCGGTGGGAGAGGTGATGGCTATCGGCCGCACCTTTGAGGAGGCCATGCAGAAGGGGCTGCGTATGATCGGTCGCGGTATGCATGGATTCACCGAGAATAAGGATATAAAAGTGGAGAATATAGATGCGGCCCTGAGCGCACCTACCGACAATCGCATCTTCGTGATTTCCGAGGCCATGAAGCGCGGCTACAGTGTGGAGCGTATCCATGAACTGACCAAAATCGACCGCTGGTTTCTCTACAAACTCCACAACATCATGGAGACTTCGCGCGAGATCGAGAAGTACGACTCGCTCGATGAACTGCCCGACTCACTGCTGCGACTTGCCAAGCAACAGGGATTCAGCGACTTCCAGATAGCCCGCGGAATATTTAAGGACCGGGTGGATGATACTCCCGAGAATCTCTCGCTGCGTGTACGCAATCACCGCAAGAGCCGCGGCATCACACCCGTGGTGAAGCAGATCGATACGCTCGCCGCTGAGTATCCCGCTCAGACCAACTATCTATACATCACGTATAACGGTTCGACCAATGATGTGAACTTCCTTCACGATCACCGTTCGATAGTGGTGCTCGGTTCGGGTGCCTATCGTATCGGTTCGTCGGTGGAATTCGACTGGTGTTCGGTAAATGCGCTGATGACGGTGAAGAAAGAGGGATGGCGATCGGTAATGATCAACTACAATCCCGAGACAGTGTCGACAGACTATGATATGTGTGATCGTCTCTACTTTGACGAACTCACCTTCGAGCGAGTGATGGATATCCTCGACCTTGAGCAGCCCCACGGAACTATCCTGAGTGTGGGCGGTCAGATACCCAATAACCTTGCAATGCGACTCGACAGGGAGGGCGTGAATATCCTCGGCACGTCTGCCAAGAGCATCGATAATGCGGAAGACCGCCATAAATTCTCGTCAATGCTCGACGAACTCGGTATCGACCAGCCCCGCTGGCGCGAATTGACCTCCAAAGAGGATATCGACTCATTTATCGAGGAGGTAGGTTTCCCGGTATTGGTGCGTCCGAGTTATGTGCTCTCGGGGGCGGCGATGAACGTATGTTCGAACTATGAAGAATTAGACCGATTCCTGCGTCTGGCAGCAAACGTATCCAAGCAGCATCCGGTGGTGGTGAGCGAATTTATCCAGAACGCCAAGGAAATCGAGATGGATGCCGTGGCCCAGAATGGAGAAATAGTGGCGTATGCGATTTCCGAGCATATAGAATTTGCCGGCGTACACTCCGGCGACGCCACCATCCAGTTCCCGCCGCAGAAACTCTATGTGGAGACAATGCGCCGCATCAAGAAGGTCTCCGGACAGATTGCGAAGGCACTCAACATCACCGGCCCATTCAACATTCAGTATCTCGCCAAGAATAACGACATCAAGGTGATTGAATGTAACCTTCGTGCGTCGCGATCCTTCCCCTTCGTGAGCAAAGTGTTGAAAATCAACTTTATCGATCTCGCCACCAAAGCGATGCTCGGACTGAAGGTAGAGAAACCCAACAAATCAGCCTTCGATCTGGACTATGTAGGCATTAAGGCCTCGCAATTCTCATTCTCACGTCTGCAGGGTTCAGACCCGGTGCTCGGCGTGGATATGAGCAGTACGGGTGAGGTAGGTTGCCTCGGCACCGACACGGGAGAAGCCGTATTGAAGGCGATGCTCGCTGTGGGACACCGTATCCCGCGCCGCGGCATTCTGCTCTCTACCGGTTCGGCACGCCACAAAGCGGCGATGCTCACCTCCGCTCAACTCCTGCATAAGAACGGCTACACCATCTACGCTACTAAGGGCACGCACGACTTCCTTAGCGAGAACGGCATCCCCGCAGTGCGTGTATATATGCCCTCTGACCCCGAAGGACACCCGCAGGCACTCGAACTCCTTCACAATAAAGAGATTGACTTGGTGGTGAATATCCCGAAGAACCTTACTCAGAAAGAACTGAGCAATGGCTATAAGATACGTCGCGCGGCAATTGACCTGAATGTGCCCCTGCTCACCAATACGCGTCTGGCAGAAGCATTCATCAGCGCGTTTACATCTCTGAAGCCCAATGAGATAGAAATCAAATCATGGGATGAATATTGATGAGTGAAGATACTTACAAAAGCATAACTACAGAAGAGCGGTATCGATTCCTGCGCCGGGAGTTGATGCCGCTCTTCGGCACCGGGGAGGCTACCGCCATGGCCCGGTTGATATTCCACGCCCTGAAGGGGTGGGACACTACAGGCCTCGTGGTGCATGCCGCCGATGTGCTGAGTCCGTTTATCCTTGAGCGGATTGAAGAGATAGTGAGACGGCTGCAGAGGGGGGAGCCCCTGCAGTATATCCTTGGGGAAGGACGTTTCTATGGCATGACACTTAAAGTGGACCGGTCAACGCTCATACCGCGCCCGGAGACGGAAGAACTCGTGGAAGCGATTGCGGAGCGCTACGGCTCCCTGAGTGATCTGCGGGTGCTCGATGTGGGCACGGGGAGCGGCGCTATTGCCATCGCCCTGAGCCGCAATCTGCGGTTTGCCGAAGTGACGGCTCTCGACGTCTCTCCAGCGGCTTTGAAGGTAGCCGAAGAGAATGCCCGCACACTGCATGCCCGCATCAGATTTGTAGAAGCCGACATATTTGACTGGATACCCGCCGCGGAAGAATACGACATTATAGTGAGCAATCCGCCCTATATCTGCGATAAAGAGAAGAAAGATATGGAGCGGAATGTGCTCGACTTCGAACCGGCAGGGGCACTCTTTGTGCCCGATGATGACCCGTTGAGATTCTACCGCCGTATTGCCGAGATTGGACTTCGCGGACTGTGCAAGGGTGGGATGTTATATTTCGAGATTAATCCCCTCTATGCTTCCGAACTGAAATTGATGCTCACGGATATGGGGTATGAATCTGTAGAGGTATGGAAAGACCTCTCGGGCAAGGATAGATTTGCGAGTGCTTGTTTGAGTTGATGAGTTGATGAGTTTTAAGAAAAAAGTGGAAACGTAATGATGAGGAAACGTCAGGCTGGAAGTCAGCGGAAAGAGCGGAA
>CAMWSV010000136.1 GCA_947177015.1 uncultured Porphyromonadaceae bacterium | reverse complement strand
CTGCCATTCTGACTTGGAATGAAGGATAAAAATGTCAGAATCTAAATTTATAAATTGACTTTTGTTAATATTGATTTTCTCAAGCAATCGTAAAAATTCTTCATAGGTTTTGATACACTTTATTACATAGCCTTTCTTGAATAATTTTTTATCCAAGTCATCACGCATATTTTCTAATTCAATCAAAGAACTTGAATTAGCAATACCGGATAATCCAATATTAATAAATCCTAACGAAGCAGTATTTTCGTATCCTAATTTAGTATAATAATCTCGTAGATTATTATCTGCGGGAATAAGAAAAGTAAACGCCGATCCACGTTCATAAGCAGCCCTTTCTATTTCACTAATCATCTTCCTCATCAAACCACGTCCTCGCATCTCAGGAATGGTCATTAATCCACTTAAATACTCTCCAACTATAAAGTTATTAGAAAGGCGAACATCTCCAATATTTATATTTTCGACGATATTAGATTTCTCAGAACCGACTATCCCGGATATATAGAATTTATAGGGGATAACTAATGATGATGACACTAATTTTTCATTGTCATAATACTGCCGTGAATATCCAGCATTATAGTAATGATCTACCACCATGTCAATATAAGTATCGGAATCACCAAAAGTATCCTTCCATAATTTCTTTATATCATCTATAATAAATTTCATAATTATCATTCGGTAATTTATGTGCAAAATGAGGATATCAAGACATTGAAAATACTATCTATACTTAATTGAACTAATATATATTATAACCGATAGTAATAAAATGCTGAGTATTAAGTTGCAGGATGAACAGTAATAATCTCACCATTTCTTTTACAGTATCCTACTACAACTTTACAACAAAAAATCCTGCAATATAGTTATTCTTCTCCGAATATTTATATCACAGGATTTTTTGAATTTAATTTAACTCTGATGAAGCAGTTCTCAGAGGCTCTCAGAACCCTGAGAATCGATATTTTATTTCAAGACTAAGAATGATCTACCAAACCTTTCAACAGCGGCCTTTTCAAGTTCCTCACGGAATTCAGGAGCAGCGATTGAAATCATAAGTTTTGCACGTTCCGGAAGTGTCTTACCACGAAGATTTACAATCCCATGTTCAGTCACGACATAATTGGTCTGAAATCGGGTAGTAACTACTCCTGCGCCACTCGTGAGCACCGGTTTAATCTTGGTCATTCCCTTTCCTGTTGTTGATAACATTGCAAGAAACGATCTGCCACCTTCGCTTTGCGATGAGCCATAGACGAAGTCGTGCTGACCACCCACGCTGGAGAAAATTTTAGTTCCGATCGAGTCGGCACAAACCTGTCCCGTAAGATCTATTTCCAGACAAGAGTTGATAGACATGACCTTAGGATTCTGAGCAATGATAAACGGATTGTTTGTCCATGCCACATCCTTGAAGATTATATCTTTATTATAGTTCATATAGTCATACAGACGCTTAGATCCCAGAGCGAGAGATGCGATAGACTTACCGGGCATAACTTTTTTCTCACTATTATCAATGATGCCTTTTTCCAAAAGGGGCAGTACGCCGTCAGTCATTGCCTCAGTGTGAAGCCCGAGATGTCGGTGATTTTCAAGAGCACGAATAACTGCATTTGGAATTCCTCCCACCCCTATCTGTAAAGTGGCACCATCCGGAATATGCTCTGCAATAAAGTTACCGATTCGGATTTCTTTTTCTGTAGGCACCGCAGTGGGTACCTCAACCAACGGCTCATCTACCTCCACTACAGCCGATAACTGGGATATATTTATCACGGGATCACCGTATGAAAACGGCATATTAGGATTTATCTGCGCAATTACCCTATCAGCACACTCTACTGCTGCCGTAGCCAAGTCGGCAGAAACACCAAAACTTACATTCCCATTTTCATCAGGCATCGAACAGTTGATCAACGCCACATCCACTCGGCATGTGCCATCTCTGAATAAAGCGGGTACTTCCCCTAAAAATCTTGGAATCATAGACCCGTATCCTTCGGCGATGTATTCTCTTACCGAATTAGATACAAAGAATGATACCACATTAAAGGAATCCATATACTTCGGATCGCAGTATGGTGCCTTATGTTTTGCCACAGCAAAAGCGGAATAGAGCGTAACATTACGCAATTCATCTGCTCTACGAGTCATGGCGTCAACCAAAGTTTCAGGTATGGATGTGGAGCCTTGAATGTAGACATGATCACCACTTTCTATCAACTTGACAGCCTCGTCTGCCGTCATATAATTCTCATTCATATTTATATGCAATTACTGCTTATGAGATTGATTAAATTCACGCAAACGTTCTTTAAGAGTATCCATATCATCCTTAGAAGAAATCATAGAGATAGTGACTCTAATACCTTCCTGCTCGCTTCCTGTAGATGGGAGTGAAATACATGAAATTCCATATTTCATCAATTCTCTCTGAAGTACCTCGCCACGTATTCCCGGATAACCTACGGTAAAGAAAAATCCGTCAGAAATCGGTTCATCTCCATCGATGGCATATACCAGATGGAATCCATTATCTATGAATGCCTGCTTTGCGATATGGGCCCTTCTACCATATTCCGATGTGTGGGCCACGAAATTCAATTCTCCGGCTACGGCAGCCTTCATCATTCCTGCCATTGCATACTGGGCGGAGTGAGTTGCACCTGAAGAGGCACAATATAGAACCCCATAAATATATGCATCTCCAAATGCGGGCATCTCATAGAAATCTGCAAATTTCTTATAGTGTCGTTTATAAACTTCCGGACTCATCCCTACAATGGCGATGCGCTGGCCTGCATAACTGAAAATCTTTGAAGCAGATACCAATAGAATATAATTGTCAGTATACTTTGCCACAGTAGGTATATAAGGAGCCTCACCCGGATGACTGAAATCCTTTCTGAAGTCCATACCCATATAGGCAAGGTCTTCCATTACGATAACATCATACTCAGTGGCCTTTCTACCAATAATTTCTAATTCCTCCTCCGTAAGATTGGTCCAAGCAGGATTGTTGGGATTAGAATAAATTAAAGCAGTCACTCTACCCGACTTCAATTCTTCGTCAAGTTTTGCTTCTAATGACGCTCCACGATATTCGTAAATATCAAATGATTGTGTTCGCAATCCCAGCAACTTCGCCTGATGTCGCTGAGCCGGGAATCCGGGATTTATTAGCAGGAGAGTATCCTTTTCTTCGAGCCTTTGCTTCAAAAGAAGCATCAATGTGAAACTTGCCTGCATCGACCCTACTGTAGGTATCACACCCTTCTCTTCAACGTTAACATCAAGAAAGGCTTTGATAAATTCCTTGCCGGCCTTCTTCAATTCGGGTATCCCGGCAATATCCGGATATTTATTTGCAACACCTTTCATTAGTGCCTCATTCTCACATCTTATCCCTATTTCTTCAGCAGGCAGTCCGGGGTTGCCGATCTCAAGATGTATAAAATGCTGTCCGGTGGTTTTTTCCAATTCTGCTGCCACGGCACAAATCTGTCGGATAGTTGCAGTCGATATATCCGGAATCTGCAACTTATCGAGAATCCCGTCGAGAATTGAGTCTTCAACAGGGAATTTTATATTTTCCATTATTCTTTTGAGTTTTTCTGTTATTTTAGGTTTATGTAAGTCATTCTCCTAATTAATTTATACTATTTCCTATCTGATATATTTACTATATATAGTTACTGCAATATAGGCAATGATATTAATTATTCTTAAGCAAATTCAGGAATTATCCAATATTCATTACGAGTTTTTAACGAGAATATATATATCTTCATTGAGTTACGTAGCGCACTATAACCCCATGGGAAAGAGATAAATATAACGTGCGAAACTCAAGAGAATATTGTTCTTACTCTCGATCCTTCATAATCTATAAAATCAATTCAAAAACTCACTTAGAATGACAACATATATAAGTAAGTCAACCCACATTTCAGCAACTGAGATGCGGGTTGACAGTGACTTATAAAATTTTATTTCTCTTTAGTCATTTCCAAAGCCTTCGCTCTTCCGGCGCGGAAAGCCTTAAGATTATTCTCTACCATTGCTTCACCCTTTCTACCAAAAATTTCGCGGATTCCATCCTCAATTTCCTGGGCCGTAAGACCATTAACAAAAAGTGAAGCCGCACCGAGAAGAACCATATTTGAGGCTCGCGGAGAAGCAACCTCCTTAGCAATTGTCTCCATGTCAAATGCTATAACATTTCCGGTTTCCTCCAATTCCTTGAGTATGGACTCCTGTTCGGGATAAGCCTCGATATTGACGAAAGGCACAGTATTAGTAATAATCCAGCCTTTAGGAGCAAGATAAGGCAAATAGCGAAGCGACTCCATGGGCTCAAGCGATACAATTATATCGGCTTTGCCTATCGGGATAAGGTCACTATGAATCGGTTTATCGGAGATTCTGAGATTTGACTGCACATCACCTCCACGCTGCGACATTCCGTGCACCTCGGCCTGCTTTAGATAAAGACCTTCTTTTAGAGCGGCACATCCCAAAATTGTGGCAATCGATAAAATTCCCTGACCACCTACTCCGGCCAAAACTATATCTGTTTTCATGATGAAATAACTCTTCTTTAGTATTTGTAATTATTTTGCCGGCTTTTTTGCACCTGCATGTCTGCGTGCTGTCTGAATACACTCTCTTCTTGAGATGATAACCGACAATCCGGGATATTCAATCTCTTCTCTGAATAATTCTTTCATCTGCTCTACATTCTTAGGCAACGAATCAATCGTACGGCAATGCTTGGGGTCAACGCCCAATCCGAGACAGATGTCTTCAAGTTTACCTGTGCCCTGAGAATCCTGACCTCCGGTCATTCCGGTTGTGAGATTATCAGAAATAATTACGGTGATAGGGGAATTCTCATTCACAGCATCCAAAAGACCCGTCATGCCGGAGTGAGTAAAGGTTGAGTCGCCGATAATAGCAACAGCCGGATGTTGCCCGGCATCTGCGGCACCCTTTGCCATAGTGATAGAGGCTCCCATATCTACCACAGTATCTATGGCATTAAATGGCGCAAGAAATCCTAACGTATAACACCCTATATCACCAAACACTTTCGGAGATTCATATTCTGCCAATACGCCGTTCAACGCGGCATAAACATCTCTATGTCCACATCCCTGACATAATGCCGGAGGACGCGGCATAGTAATCTTACTCTCGCTACGGGTTGATTCCGAATTAATACATGCCTCGCCCTTAATCTTCAAGAATGCTTCCTTCACCAGATCAGGGGTAAGTTCACCGGTAACATTTAACTCCCCGGTCAGTTTACCATAGATTTGCCCGGTTCGATTCAGGACACCTCTGATCTTCCTTTCAAGGAACGGCTGACCTTCTTCAATTACAACTACTGACTCACATTCCTTGAAGAGACGATCTATCTTTTTCACCGGTACAGGATACTGGGAAACCTTGACAGTAGGATAGGGAATTCCGTCAGGGAATACCTCGTTAAGATAATTCCAAGCAAGCCCACTCACCACGATACCCAGCGACTTATCTGCCGCATCGATATACTTATTAAAGGGAGAGTCTTCAGAAGATTGCTCGAATTTATCATAGTCTGCAAGGAGTTGCTTATAACGTTGCTTTGATATGGCAGGCATCAACACCCATTGACGCGGTGAGGCAGGATAGGATAATTTATTTTCCGCATCCGGAGTATCGTCAACCTCAACCACTGCGCGACTATGACTCAATCTTGTCACAAGGCGCAACAATACAGGAATTGCGAATTTTTCAGAAAGTTCAAAGCCGTAAC
>CAMWSV010000135.1 GCA_947177015.1 uncultured Porphyromonadaceae bacterium | reverse complement strand
AAATCGAGTATTTCGATATTGTTAAGTTGCATGTGTTCAGTCTTTTTCGCCGTAGGCGAGGTCGCCGGCATCTCCCAGTCCGGGCACGATATAGGAGTGGGCGTTGACTTCATCGTCGATGGCGCCTACCCAGAGGGTGGTGGATTCGGGGAAGTGGCTCTTGACGTAATCCACGCTGCGGCTTGAGGCGATCACCGAGGCTATGTGTATCTTGGCGGGCACACCCTTGGTGAGTAGAGCCTTGTAAGCCAACTCCATGCTCGATCCGGTGGCGAGCATCGGGTCTACGATGATGAGGGTCTTGCCGTCGAGTCGCGGAGAGGCGAGATATTCGATGAGCACGTCGAAACTATCCCCCTTCTCCTTATATTTACGGTAGGCACTGACGAAGGCGTTCTCGGCATGGTCGAAGAATTTCAGGAATCCTTCGTGGAAGGGGAGTCCGGCACGCAGGATGGTGGCGAGGACCACCTGATCGGCGATGTCGTGACACTCGCAGGGTCCGAGCGGAGTAGAGATCTCCACCTTCTTATAATCCAGACGGCGTGAGATTTCATACGCCATGATTTCACCGATGCGGTGCAGGTTGGTGCGGAAACGCATCGGGTCTTTCTGTATGTCGACACTTCTCAGTTCCAGCATATAGCGGCTGACGAGCGAATTGATGTTGTCAAAATTTATTATTTCCATAGTAGTAAACAGCAGGAAAGTGCGGATAAGTCTGACACGGACGTCAACGCATACCCTGACTTTCCTTTATAAATAAACAGATTTCAAAACTTATTCAATATATATAACCATCCTTACGGCTGCATGGATTTACGGATTTCGATATCTTGATGCAGCCGCTCCTTAAGGGCATCGATTGAAGAGAACTTCTCTTCATCGCGCATGCGGCTGAGGAGTTCCACTTCAATGCGCGAGCCGTAGAGATCCGGACCATCATAACCGATGAGGTGGGTTTCGATTCTGGGGGTGGGAGTTGCGGCGAGGTCGCGCACAGTGGGTCGGAGTCCGATATTGGTCACCGAGGGATAAACGGAGCCGTCGGAGAGGCGTGTGCGCGAAGCGTAGACTCCGAATGGGGGGATGAGCCGGTTGGCGGGGAGCGCCGGGCGTATATTTGCGGTGGGCACACCCAGCGAGCGACCGATATGATCACCCTCTTCGACTCTGCCGTCGAGGGTGAAGGGGTGGCCGAGGAGTTCGGTACCCTTCTCGATGTGGCCGGCGGCGATGTGGCGGCGTATGGCGGTGGAGGAGATACCCTCCACGCGGTCGGCGATGATGATTTCCACTCCCGCCTCGGCGCCGATGCGGATGTAGTCATCCTGCGAGAGGGAGCGGCCGTCGTGGCCGAAAGTATTATCATAGCCTATCACTATCAGATCCACGTCATGATAATCATGCAGCGAGCGAATCCAGTCGGAAGCGGATTGTCGAGCCGTAGCGGGGGTGAAATCGAGCAGATGGATCTTCATGCCGTGGCGGCGGATGCCGGCGAGTTTGTAGAGGGTGGAGAGTATGGCGGCGGGTGTGCGTTCAGGTGCTATCACCGATAGCGGATGGGCATCGAAAGTGATTACCATAGGGGTGAGACCGCGGCGGGCGGCTTCATCGTTGAGTGTGTCGAGCACCCGGAGATGACCGCGGTGCAACCCGTCGAAAGTGCCGATAGTGACGGCATATCTTTCTTTTTTCTCAGCCGGAGAAGACTCGGCTGCCGGGGGAAAATAGAAGGGAGAAGACGTATTCATGGTATTGCTGTTTTTTCAAATAAAGGTTGGGGGGATTTATATTTCTGCTTCTCTTGATTTGGATTTGATGGTGTAAAAAGGGAATTTACCTCATCAAAGATACAATAAATTAGATTAAACGACTTCAAAGATACAATTTTTTTGTCAAACCACCTAAAAATAGTTATATTTGCAAATAGAAAAATGTTAATTATATATATGCCTGTGCAAATCGGGCTTATGGAATCGAAGAATCACGCGCTATCACGGCATACTGCCTGAAGCCGGGCGATGCGTGAAAAAACGTAAAAACCGAAAAACAAAATATTATGCAGAAGATAAAATCGATCGGAATCCTCACCTCCGGAGGTGATGCTCCGGGAATGAACGCCGCCATACGTGCGGTGACACGTGCCGGTATCTTCGCCGGCTACCGTGTATATGGTATCTATCGCGGCTATCGCGGTCTGATCACGGATGAGATTCAGGAGTTTTCCACCCAGAATGTGAGCAACATCATCCAGCGCGGCGGCACAATCCTGAAGACAGCCCGCTGCAAGGAGTTCCAGACTCCGGAAGGGCGGCAGTGTGCCTACGACGTGCTCCGCCGCCATGAGATCGATGCGCTCGTAGTGATCGGCGGCGACGGCTCGCTCACCGGTGCGCGAATCTTCGCCAACGAATTCAACTTCCCCATCATCGGGCTGCCGGGCACTATCGACAACGACCTCTACGGCACCGACTCCACAATCGGCTATGACACAGCCCTCAACACCATCATGGATTGTGTGGACAAAATCCGTGATACAGCCACATCTCACGAGCGCCTGTTCTTTATCGAAGTCATGGGGCGTGATGCCGGCTTCCTCGCCCTCAACGGTGCTATCGCGGCGGGAGCGGAGGCAGCCATTATCCCGGAGATCTCCACGCAGGTGGACCAACTTGCGGAACTCATCCAGAATGGCTTCCGTAAATCCAAGAACTCATCCATCGTGCTGGTGGCGGAGAGTCCGGTCACCGGGGGCGCGATGGGTCTGGCGCAGCGTGTGGAGGAGGAATATCCCGGCTATGACGTGCGTGTGTCGATCCTGGGCCATCTGCAGCGCGGCGGCAGTCCTACGGCATTCGACCGCATATTGGCATCGCGAATGGGAGCGGCAGCCATCGACGCCCTTCAAGACGATCAGCGCAGCGTCATGATCGGTGTTAAGAACGACGAGATAGTCTACGTGCCCTTCACCAAAGCCATCAAGAACGACAAGCCCATCAATCAGGAACTCCTCGGCACACTCCGCCGCCTCTCAATCTGATTCCTGCCGAGAAGGATCTATCTTCATCCCATCATCTGCCGAGGGTGCCGATACAGGAATCCAAGGCGAAATCGATGGCTGAATGAAAAAAAATCCGCAAAAATTTGTGGGTTGTGAAAAAAATTATTAACTTTGCATTGTCAAGTGAGGGAAATGCCTTCGGTTGACAATCTCGGGCGAATACCAGAGTGGCCAAATGGGGCAGACTGTAAATCTGCTGGTTTATACCTTCGGTGGTTCGAATCCATCTTCGCCCACACGACATAACAGCATGACAACTTTTTTGGAGGGGCGTATCCGTGAGGACACGCCTTTTTTCATATTCGATCACTTAAAATCGAGTAAGTATGCAATCACTTAAAATCGAGTAAGTATGCAATCACTTAAAATCGAGTAAGTATGTAATCAATTAAAATCGAATTAAGTATTCGATCACTTAAAATCGAGTAAGTATTCGATCACTTAAATAATTCAGATAAATAATATAGAGGCGATGAAAAGTATATTGAGTAAACTGCATTGTGACGATTCGTTGTGGGCGCCCCTGATTGCCGCAACGCTGAATATCCTGCTCCTATACGTGGTGAGTTTTATATGCAGGGTGGAATTTTATCTGCGTAATGCCCCCCTGTTCCCCGGAGTGGAGAGCGCCGGGGATTTCCTGAATATCGCCCTCGCCGCCACGCGGTTTGACACCCCGGGCATATTTTACGTCAATATATTGTATATCCTGATGATGCTGCTGCCGCTGCATCTCAAGGAACGCCCCGTATATTACAGGGTGTGTAAATGGGTGTATGTGACGCTCAACTCCATCGCCGTGCTTAGCAATCTTGCCGACTCTATCTATTACCCCTATACGCTGCGGCGCACCACGTGGGACGTGACACGCGAATTCTCCAACGAATCAAACATCGCCTCAATCGTAGCCACGGAGATCGGGCACAACATCTGGATCCTCCTCCTCGCGGCGCTCCTTATATTCATCCTGATAAAATGCTATTCGCAGCCCGGCATCTTCGCCCGGAGGGTGGGCGGCGAGCGTGAATCATCGCCGGGCACTCCGATCTGCGGCTCCCGAGGCAACGCGCGCAAAGGGGGATGGCGATATTATGCGGTGATGACGGCATCCCTCGCCCTGGCGGCAATGATATGTGTAGGGGGAATACGCGGCGGATGGCTTAATCACTGGTGGTGCTATCTTCTGGCGCTCCCGCTGATCTATATAGGGTGGCGGCTGCGCAAACGTAAGCGTGCCGCGGCGCTTATCGCCACTGGGGCTGCCTGCGGACTCCTCTTTATCGCACCCTCGGGGGGATGGCGCCACCGCGATATCCGCCCCATAGCCCTCTCTAATGCCAATGCCTACGCACGGCATCCCTCAGACGTGGCTCTGATTCTCAACACCCCCTTCTCGCTGATACGCACCCTAAACGATAATCCCTTCCCCGTGCCCGATTACTTCTCGGATCCGGCTGAGATGGCGCGGATATATACACCTCAGCACACTCCGGCGTGGGCAGACAGTGTGGCGGCTCCCGATATGAAGCGGAAGAATGTGGTGGTGATCATCCTCGAAAGTTTCGGCGAGGAGTATATCGATGCGCTCAACGATCGCGCCCTCGGCAGCAATTCACCCGGATATGCCCCCTTCATGGATTCGCTTGTGGCGAAGAGCGCGAGATTCGCCTATACATACGATAACGGCAACAAGAGCATCGATGCGATGCCCTCCATCCTGGCATCCATACCGAAATTCGGCAAATCCTTCATACTCACATCCGCGGCGATGAATCCCGTGGCTGGTCTGCCGGCGTTGCTGAGCGATAAAGGGTATGCCACGGCGTTTTTCCACGGTGCGCGCACCGGCAGCATGGGTTTCGACGGGTTCGCCCGCTCGGTGGGCTTCGGTAAATACTACGGCAGGGAAGACTTTGAGGCGCGCCCGGAGTTTGGCGGCGGGAAGGAGTTTGACGGTTACTGGGCTATCTGGGATGAACCGTTCTTTCAATACTATGCCGCCAAGATGAGCGAGATGCCGCAACCCTTCATGACCGCGATTTTCTCAGCCACCTCCCATCACCCTTTTCAGGTGCCTGCCGTGTATGAGGGTAAATTCCCGAAGGGCACTCTCCCGATACATCAGACTATCGGCTACACCGATCTCGCACTGCGCAGATTCTTCGATGCCGCTTCCAAGACGGATTGGTATCGCAACACACTCTTCGTGATCACCAACGACCATACCAATCAGCGCGACTATGACGCCTATCGCAGCGAGATAGGGGTATTCTACGGACCTGTCTTGCTGTTTGACCCTTCGGGTGAACTCTTCAGTGCCGGAGAGCGCCGTGGGGTGATGTCGCAACTCGATGTGATGCCTACCGTGTTGGGGTTACTCAGTTATCCTGACCCGTATTCCGCCTATGGGAATGATATGTCGGGGGCTATCAAAGGGGAGTTTGCGGGTAAGGAGGATTCAGGCGATAAGGGGTCGGTAGATGTGGTGGAGGATAAAAATATGCCGGGGAGTGCGGTGAGTTTCATCAATAATATATATCAATATGTGGCAGACGGCTATATATTGCGCTTTGACGGGGAGAGGAGTATAGGACTCTACGCTATTGATGATCATCTGCTCCAGCATAACCTCCTGCCCGGCCACGGCGCGGAGGCGCGGCGACTCGAAAAGCGTCTTAAAGCGCTGATCCAGACTTATATGACCCGGAATCATAACGGAAGCCCATACTGATATCAGAGGAAATAAAAAAGGTGTGCTTTTAAAAAAGCACACCTTTTTTTGGGGGAGGGGATTGGAGTTATTGGAGGGGATTGAGAGAGGT
>CAMWSV010000134.1 GCA_947177015.1 uncultured Porphyromonadaceae bacterium | reverse complement strand
TTTTTCTAAAATCACGCTATCCAAGATAGTTGATTTTTTATTAAATTTGCGACCATAAAGGATGTATGAATCAAATATATATTATATGAGAAAACTTAAGATCATAGTCCTTGTATTAGGACTTATCCTTGTGGGGCAAACCAAAGCCGAGGATGTAACTCTAAAGTATAAAAAGAGAAGTTCTCAAGATAATCCTCCCATTTCTAATAGAGGGAATGCTCCAATGCATCTTCCTATAAAGGTGGATTTTGATAATGCATCCGGCTTACTTATGGTGTCTGCTCCGGAGGACATGGAAGGAGTAGTCTACGTCTATACAGAAGATGGAAGGCTCGAGGCATCATCAAATAGGCTTAACTTCACATTGCAGTTATCTTCTAAAGGATTACATTTTCTTTCCATTCAAGGCGACAATTGGATAGGGGAAGCAAAATTTGTGTTCTAATAAAATTGAGGTTTCAAATAAATACGCATCATGAAACTCAGCAGATATAACCATATAATTAAGAAGGACGGTTATTCCTATTGGTATAACGGAATTTCCCAAACCTATTTCCGACTTTCAGCCGAGACCGGACGAAAGTTGCGGGATAATCTTCAGTATATAGAGGAAATTAAGGGAGCGTATCCAACGATCTATGATAAACTGGTTGATGGTGGATTTATCATTGAGAATGAAGTTGATGAGTACGATATCATCCTGAAGCGCGCTGAGGCTGCACGAGATGATAGGAATGCGCTCTGAAACTGAAATCATATAATACATTAACTGACTAAATGAATAAAATTCTTGGATTGATTTTGATACTGTTCGGATGTATCAATGTAATGGGATTTAATATTAATGGCGTAGTTATAGGAATACCGTCTAATCAACCTGTTGTTGCGGCAGAGTGCAGTCTTATTGTAAATGGGACTGACAGTAATGCTGTCTTAAAAACAGTGGCAACGGATGAGATGGGTGGATTTTCTATTACGCATAATGATTCTATCAGCAATATAGTTCTTAGAATACATAAGGATGGGTATGAAGATTTTTCCAAGGAAATTATAAATCCGGAGGGCGATATTGAATTAGGGGAGTGCATATTGCCTGAAGTCAATACACTGCAGGAGGTGGTAGTGAAAGGTGCATCGGTGGTGGCTACTGATGGCAAACTGCTTTATACGCCGATGAAGACTACTATAGAGAGTTCGACGTATGCAGTTGATCTTCTTGGCAAACTGGGTATTCCGGCTCTATCTTACAATCCTGTAAATAGGACACTCGACTGTGCATTGGGTTCTCCAGTGATTCTTATCAACGGCAGGCCATCAAGTATTGAGGAATTGCAATCACTCTCGGCACGTGACGTGCTGAATGTAGAGTACGGCAATTCTGTACCTGCTATCTACGGATCCGGGGATTTCCTGATTAATGTGAAGACTCGTAAACATGATAACGGCGGAAGTTGGAATATTTATGAAATTAACGATTTCACCGGATCTGCTGTGGATGCGCAGACATCCCTACGATATTATCAGGGGAGTTCCGATTGGTTGCTTAACGGAAAATTCAGTTATCGTAATAACGATAAGACCTACGATACAACTGCAAAGCAATATCTATCACCCAAGATGCCGATTTCTATAAAGGATGATTCTTGGTCGCCATTTAATTATCGTATGGCTGATGCGGGCTTGCAATACAATTATGTGCCTTCTTCAAAGATGTTGCTCAACGTGAAATATTCATTCTCATTAAATAATTCATTGCGTAAATCATATTCGGACTACATTGAAGATTTTCAAGATGTAAATGATACATATAGCGGCTGCAGTAGAACGCATAGTAATGCTCCAACCCATCGTCTGAGTGCATATTTATCAAGAGAACTGAATCCTAACAATACACTTGACGTGAATGTGGTGGGCACAGCAGTTAATACTGATTATCAATCGCAATATGATTATGATCGCGCAATCGAGAAATTGCAGTATTTTAATGATGTCACCTCCCGGCGATATTCACTTTTGGGAGGGTTAAATTATGGCCATCTCTTTGCCGACCGCTCAAAACTCAGCGTGTGTTATTTCCTGACGTATTCTCACAACCTCAATAAATATCCTCTCACAGCAGGTAACAGCACACTGCGGGAACTCCATAATCAGGTATTTCTCGAATACAGGAAGATGTTCGGACAGAGAGTTTCGCTCTATCTGAAGACGGGTCTTAACAACCAGCACTTTGCATTAGATAATTCTTCGAAAAATTTTATAAGCAATATATCAAACCTGAACCTTCAATGGGTAATTTCTCCGATATGGTCGGCAAGTATTCAGGCAGGGTATATGTCAAATCCTGTGTCGTTAAGTCAACTTGATGATCATCTTGTGCAGACATCGGAATATCTCTATAATAATGGCAATAGGGAATTGAAACCGTCACACACATTATGGAGCAAACTGCAGGGTGCATTTAATAAAAGTAATGTATCCCTTTACGCATCCGTGAATTATTCCAGAGTATTCAATTTGATAAATACATCTACTGATTATTCTGATGAACTTGGAGCATATTTAGCCACCCCTAAGAATGGTAAGTATTTACAATCCGTCACTGTAATGTTAGGTGGAAATGTACAAAGCCTGTTCAATATGTTTACTATAGGTGCAAATATATATTATGGACATAACGATTTTGCGGGGGCTAATGATTGGTACAATAATCATAATTCTGTAGGAGGAGATTTTTATATATCCTGGATGTATAAGAAATGGCAGATTTATTATATGCGACGTTTCCCAATGTCGGTCTTATCGGGTTATGTCCTCGCACCCCAAGGAGAAAAGATTGACGTGCTGTCGGTTGGATTCCAGCCCATACCGTCACTTACTCTTTCGTTAGGATGGTCATATATGTTCAGCAAAAGAGGATGGACCCACTGGACAACCATAGAATCACCTGAATATGCATATCATTATGATAGAGAGATTCAAAATAATAAGAATTGGATTCGATTCGGTTGTATTTATAATTTGAATTTCGGTAATCCATTCAAACGTAAGGTACGAGATCGTATAATCGATCTGAACGATAATGAAAGTTCGTTTAAGGACTACGGCAAGTAAATTATTAACTAATGTTCTCATGTAATCATTAATTCCATCCCATAGGATCTATTTCTATGGGATGGAAGATACATTTAAATCAGATCAATTGTAAATTATCATGAAAAGATTAAGAATCTTATCATTGACCGGTATATTGACATTAGTAGGCTTTGCGGATCTGCTATTGAGGTACGTGGGCTTCTAATAGGAATTCCATCCAATAGAATTATTCCGAGTGCTGAATGCAGTATTATTGCTCTTAATACACGACAGGATTCGATATCGGTGTCAAGTTTTTCGGATGCTGAGGGTCGATTTAATCTTATGATTGATAACTATAAGGGGGATGCAATTTTAAAGATAGAGAAGGCTGGATTGGAATCATATTCACAAAATTTGATAGTTGGTGATGAGGATTTAGATATAGGAGAGTGCTTTCTTACGGAGGTTAGTACGCTTCAGGAGTTGGTGGTGGAGGGTGCAACGGTAGTTGCTACGGATGGAAATATGCTTTATACACCTACGAAATTGAGTGTGGAAGCATCAACTTATGCTGCAGATCTTATAGGTAAACTCGGTATTCCTGCGCTTAGATATAATCCGAAAGAACGCACATTGGAGAGTTATAGGGGTACTCCCGTAATTCTGATCGATGGCAGACCGGCTGATATGACTGAATTGCAGTCGCTGAATGCATCGGATGTAATGAATGTGGAGTATTCCAATAATGTTCCGGCACTATATGGTGAAGGAGATTTTCTGATAAATGTCAAACTCAAGAAGAAAGAGAATGGCGGAAGTTGGAATATTTATGAGAATAATGATTTTCTCGGTAGTATGGTCTACGCGCAGACTTCGTTGAGAATGCATCAGGGTAGTTCATCATGGTTGCTTAATGGAACTTTCAACTATAACAATAATCAGGATACGTATGATAACAAAAGTACGAATTACCTGAATCCACAACTGCCGGTGGAATTGCGGGAATCATCACATTCACCGTTCAATTATAAGTGGTATGATGTGATATTGCAGTATAATTTCATCCCGTCTACGGATTTTATGTTGTCAGCCACATATAAGTTTAATACCTATAGTACATTACGTAAATCATATTCGGAATATATTGATAATTATTTGGGTAAGACTGAGGAGTATACCGGATATAAACGTACGCATAGAGAAAATCCTACCCACTCGCTCAATGTGTATCTGTCAAAAGATATTAACTCAAATAACACTATTGATGTGAATGTATTGGGAACGGCCATGAACCAACCATACGAATCGGAGTTCAGTTATTATAAAGCATCCGGATTGCTTGAATACCGCGATGATGTAAGGGCGAAGCGCTATTCATTGCTTAGCGGTGTTAATTATAATCATATTTTTAATGATCGTTCGAAATTGGGGATATGTTATCTGCTCACACTCTCGACAAATACTAATAAATACCCTTTGCTTGCTACTGAGAGTCACTTGAAAGAGACGCATAATCAGGTATTCGCAGATTATCGGAAGACATTTGCCGACCGGCTGACAATGTATTTGAAGAGCGGATTGAATGTGCAGCACTTTGCTATAGATGAGACTTCGCGAACATTCTATAACAATCTTTCGCAGTTTAATCTCCAATGGGTGATAAACAGTTCATGGAATCTGAGTAATAATTTCAAATACACTTCTTTCCCGTTATCGTTAGCCCAATTGGATAATTATCTTGTGCAGACTACTCCTTACCTATATAACAATGGTAATGAGAATTTACGACCTTATCAGACTATCGAGGACATTCTAATGGCAACTTTCAGCAAGAATAAATTTACTCTGAATTGTGGAGTAGGGTATGAAAGAATGTTTGATCCTATTACAATGGTGGCGCGTTATGATAAACAACTCAACGCCTATCTGTCGGCTCCGATCAATGGAAAATACAGCAATGAATATCAAGGCTTCATACAGGGTACGGTAGATGGAATTCTGAATATGTTCACTATCTCTGCCGCGATGGGTTATAAACATTATAATTTTAAGGACGATAATGGATTTAAGACGCATAGCAATACGGCAGGAGGATATGTGAATGTCACATGGCAGTATAAGAAATGGCAGATTGATTATTTTCGGAGTTTCCCGATGAAAAATTCAAGAGGGTACGGGGTGGAGGATGAACCATCTTATGATCATCTGAGTGTGAAGTTCATGCCTGACAAGCATTGGGATATAGGATTGAGATGGGAATATATGTTGGATAAGCGTGGGTGGCACTATAAAGGTAGCACAGATGCACCGGAGCAGCATATTATAAATTCGCGTGAGATGCGCAGCACGGGTAATATGATTTGTCTTGAGGTGGCTTATCGTCTGGATTTCGGCAGTCCGTTTAAGAAAAATCTGCGTGACAGAGTAATCAATCTTAAGGACAACGGCAAGACATTTAATGACTATGGTAAGTAATGTGGTATAACGCAACATATAATAGTTTACCTTAAAACCGGAAAAAAGATCTAAGTTAGAGGAATGAGATTACCCCTGATAAGTGAATATAGATTCCTGTTAAGCCGCAGGAGATATCCTGTGGTGCTTCAGCATGATTCCAGCCGGTGCGGTGCGTCCGCATTGGCTGCGGTATGTCGTTATTATGGGTTGTCTTATCCGGTGGCTTATTTGAGTCAGCTTTGCGATACGGATACGGAGGGGGTGAGTGTGGGAGCTTTGAAGCGTGTGGCTGAGGAGTTAGGATTTGAATTGATGGGTGTTAAGATCTCTACAGCCCGACTTAAGGATGTGGAGCTTCCGGCTATTCTGCATTGGAATCAGAATCATTTCGTGGTACTGTATAAGATATCGGATGATTTCAGGCGGTTTTATATAGCGGATCCGGCATTTGGCAAGAAGGTAATATCTAAAGAAGAATTCCTGAAAGGGTGGGGGGTACCTGTCGGCAATAGCGGTGATATGCAGGGAATTCTTCTGATGCTCGAACC
>CAMWSV010000133.1 GCA_947177015.1 uncultured Porphyromonadaceae bacterium | reverse complement strand
ATGCATAATATACCGAAAAAATCAACTCCTGAAAAAAATTAAAATCAAAATAAAAATAGAAAGATATGTCAAAAAAAGAACAGACTGTAGAGCGTCTTCGTGATGAATACCTGAAGGATAAATCAGAAGAACAGCGCACGGAATTTATCAACCGCAGCATTGATAAGCAGTATGCGGCACTGATGGCGTGGAAGTATCGTAAGGAGCAGGCTGAGGGTGTCAAGAAAGGTAAGAAGACGAAAGGTTTGACCCCTTCAGAAGTTTTGCGTCACATCCAGAGTCTTCCCGGACTTATCAATATGATACCGGCACTTGCCGACAAGGATTTTGATGATATGTATGCTGCCTTAGACGCTGCCCGCGATGCGCTCCGCAACTTCCATGCCACCAAACAGCAGCAGATGATCGAATCTCTCGAACAGCAGCGCGATGCCATCCAGCGCAAAATCGATGCCCTCCGCAACGGCCAATAATTGAAATTATGAATAGCCCCCCCTCCCTCCGGGTAATAAAAAAGCGACTGCTCTCACGAGTTGTCGCTTTTTTATTTGTGGTCGCTTGCAGTCGATCCACAAATTAAGTTCTAAAACATAGTATCTTCTTTCTTTACACTATTTATAACGTATCAGAAATAAAAAAGGATAAGACTTTAACATGCTTTAACATTATTTTACATTTAAGGATTCGGGTCTTATCGGGTGATTAGAGTATATATTGATGAAATATAGCGAGTTGGTTTCATATATAAAATTTTGCCGGGAAGATTATGTGAGCATCTTTTTTGTTATATTTGCATTGAATAAATTCATAAGACCATTTATGAATTAGCATCCCTTTGTAATAATTTAATAGAATTTGCAAGAATACAATATCATAGGAAAATAATCATAGGAAAATAATCATAGGAAAATAATAGAAATGTTATGAAAATAGATATTGAAGATGATTTCAGAAGCCGGCAGCCGGAGTATCGGGTTATACTGCTAAAAGCGGATGTGGAGGTCAGTCCTACGGGCGATGCGCAGAAGCAGGAGATGGATGCTATCGCCGGCGATATCGCTTCGCGATTGAAGGTGGAGGATATCAACAAGCAGTCGACTATCGCCGCCACGCGCAGGGCTTACAAAGCGTGCGGTAAGGATCCTAACCGCTACCGGCCCTCGCAGGAGCAACTGATGCGCCGCATAGTGCGCGGGCTGGGATTGTATAATGTAGATTCCTTGGTCGACGCCGGTAATGAATTATCGTTGCTGACGGGTTGTTCGGTTGGATGTTTCGATGCCGACAAGATAGAGGGTGATACCCTCCGGGTAGGTATCGGCAGGGAAGGAGAACCATACGAAGGTATAGGGAGAGGACCGCTCAACGTAGGGGGACTGCCCATCGTAAGAGATGCCGCAGGAGGAATAGGCACCCCCACGAGCGATAACGAACGCACAAAAATATCGGCTTCCACCAAACGGTTAGTGATGACGGTGCATCTCTTTGACCCTACGGTAGAAGCCGACCAAGTGATCGATCTCGCCACAGATCTACTCACGCGCCACGCCGGCGCGCTCAATATTTCTGCAGAAGTTATTTAAGCAGTATCTTGCCGGCGACACTGCCTCAGCAGCACGTAAATGATGATACTCCACTTATCAAATAAAAATCAAGGTTGCTCAATCCATCATGAGCAACCTTGATCTCTCACTTAATACACCATATTATGATGTCACTGCAATTTCAATTCTGAATTGAAATAGATTTACTTCATAATTTATATTACTCTATAATTTAAAGTTGGATTTTTATGGAAGCATCGTTGAGGGTTAGGATTCTTGTGCCTTTGCCATGGTAGAGGTATTCGCCTGCAGTAGAGAAGGTTTTGCTATCAAGGCAGATGCCGTTTACGTCATAGACGGCGACTTTGTCGCCCGTATTGCACTGCACTGTGAGACTGCCATTTGCGACTTGATAACTGATGTTAGCAGTAGTCTGATCATTGTCGTTTTCAATCTCGATAATTTCGGCAGGGTCATTCACATCTTCATCATCGAGGGCTACGATATTGCGGAAAACTCTCCATCCGGGCGCGTTGCGGTAAAGGTCCTCACATCCCGCAGGCACATGGAGTACACATTCCAGAGGATTCGGTCCCCTGAAACTTTTCGGATTGCTGTAATCTGTTTCAGGATATATACCAAAGTCAAAGTCTTCCGCACGAGGGGGTATTTCTGCAGAACTATAAATGTCATTCAATGCGTAGCAAGAACCAAATGTATTGCCACCCATCGAACGAAGGGAAGCGGGAAGGTAAATCTCTCTCAGACCGGATTGGCTAAAGCAATCGTATTCAAGAACAATCAGAGATTCAGGAAGTCTGATTGATTTGAGATTTTTCATTTCGGAGAATGCTTGGTCATCGATAGATACCAAATTTTCAGAAAGTTTGATATTCTCTAACTCGCTCTGCCAAAAGGCTCCCATCCCGATTCTTGTGATTGTATTGGGCATTTGAAGTCTTTTTAGTTTTGAAAACATAAAAGC
This sequence comes from uncultured Porphyromonadaceae bacterium, assembly GCA_947177015.1. Lineage (GTDB taxonomy): Bacteria > Bacteroidota > Bacteroidia > Bacteroidales > Muribaculaceae > Lepagella. Next base: position 3,569 of record CAMWSV010000133.1, on the reverse strand, counting down.
CCTCTCGGTAATTTTGGTGACTATGGCAGGCACCATTATGTCCTCATACATCAGGTGCGGTACTATTAATTTCTCGGGAATGATGGCAGTTCCCCCTTTATTCTCATCATCGTATGAGCCCGATACGGCCAGCCATAATTGAGAATCACAATAATGATAGATATAATAATCAATACCATCTTCACTGATATTCAGTTCAATATGAGCCCATCCTGAAAAGTTAATGCTCAGTAGCATCACACAAGTTAATAAACCATTGATAAATTTCTGAATCTTCATGATCATTTAGGTATGTGGTGAGGTGTGATTATGCTATAGTGGCGGCATAAGATAAATGTAGTGTGATGAAACAGATTATCTTAGTGACGATACTATTTGATTTGAAGTAGAGTGTTATTGATTCGCAAAATTAATAAAAATTAATTATTATGCAAATTTTAATGCTAAAAATGTGAAAGGATAGTATGTGATGGAAAAATATGTTGAATAATAAATAATAAAAATATGTTGAATAGTAAATAATAAAATATGTTGAATAGTAAATAATAAAAGCGGGGATTCGATTGGAGAATCCTCGCTTTTGTTGCTTTGATATGGGTAGGTCTGTTTGAGATTTAGACCTTGGTTGGATTTGAACCTTAGAGGGGCAGCTCGAGTTGGGTTTGAGCCTTGGTTGGAGGTCAGGCTTTTTTGGTGGCTGTCTTGCGGGTGCGCTTGGGTTTGGAGGCTGTTTCAGTCACTGTTTCTTCGGCCCCAACGAGTGCGCCGTCGATCATGATGCGGCCGCAGTATTCGCATACGATGACCTTCTTGTGCATTTTGATTTCGAGTTGACGCTGCGCGGGGATACGGTTGAAGCATCCGCCGCATGCCGAACGCTGCACGGTGACGATGCCGAGCCCGTTGCGTGCGTTGCCACGGATACGCTTGAAGGCTGCCAACGTATAATCGTCGATTTCCTTCTCGATCTCCTTAGCCTTGCCACGAAGGTCTTCTTCCTGAGCACGCGTTTCGTTTACGATCTCCTGAAGTTCCTGTTTCTTCTCTTCGAGGATATGCTCCTGATCGGAAAGATCCTGACGTGCTTTCTCTATATCCTGCTGCTTCTGATCGATTTTGGCGTTAGCCTCACGGATATTTTTCTGTGCGAGTTCGATCTCGAGATTCTCAAACTCCTTCTCCTTTTCGAGGAAAGCATATTCGCGATTGTTGCGAACATTATTGATCTGCTCCTCATAGCGGGCGATCTTCTGCCGGCGCTCTTCGATTTCGCGGTGTTTCTGTTCGCAATATCCCTGAGCGTCGGTGATTTCATCCGTAAACTTCTGGATACGTGTCTGGTAACGTATGATTTCATCCTCGAGGTCCTTGACTTCGTTGGGGAGTTCGCCGCGCAGATATTTGATGCGGTCGATTTCCGAGAGGAGCGTCTGGAGTTTATAGAGCGACTTAAGGCGATCTTCGACGCTACGTTCTTTTTCGGATTTCTTTTCTGCCATTTGGTATGTGATAATTACGATTAATCATTCGGTTTGGTTTCATGCTCTCCGGGAATCGCCGGGCGGGAATATCCGGAAGTGGCTGAAACACTCAATTTTGAAACTTTTTTCGGAGAGAGTGTGTATGAGGTGATCAGATGACAGCCACCGGATTTTCCTCAGCCTCCGAGAAATAGACCACGCAATCGGGAAACGCCTCACGGATGATACGCGAGAAAATCTTCTGCGAGCAGAGTTCACTCTCGTAGTGCCCGATATCGGCGAGCACCATTGCGTAGCCGTAAGAGGTGAAGTCATGATACTTCAGATCGCCCGTGAGCATGGCATCGGCGCCCGCTTCGAGGGCGCGGCGGATCATGCTCGCTCCTGCCCCCCCGCACACTGCCACCTTACGCACCACGATATGCGGACTCTGAGCCGAATACTTGAGCACGTCTACCTGCAGCGTCTCCTTCACCTTGCGCAGGAATTCGAGTTTAGGGGTGGGGGTTATCTCACCGATTATTCCGAGCCCGGTATTGGCGCCCGGAGTCGAGGGCTCCAGCGGACCGAGCACTTTGATATTAAGCATCCGGGCAATCTCGTGGCTCACGCCGTTGCGGGCGGCATCGAGATTGGTGTGGGCGGCGTAGATGGCTATATTATGCATCAGCGCGTCGATCACGATACGCTCTGTGGGGGTGCTTCCCGAGATCTGCTTCAGTCCGGAAAAGAGAAGAGGGTGATGGCTCACGATGAGATTGCATTGGCGGCGACGAGCCTCAGCGAGAATCTCTTCGGTGACGTCGAGGCAGAGCAGCACTCCGCTCACGGGCATAGCCGGATTGCCTACCTGCAAGCCGGTATTATCGTAAGATTCCTGAAGCGATTTCGGGGCATAGTTCTCGATCGCCGTTGCTATATCATTGACTGTGATCATTCTCTAAAAAAAAGTCTCAAGAGGGGAGATTGAAGGGTGTTATTTTTCTGCCGGAGCGAGTTGCAACTGAAGTTCATCGAGTTGAGCCTGATCGATGGGTGAGGGTGACTCATTCATCACGTCGCGGCCGGAGTTATTCTTGGGGAAAGCGATGACGTCGCGGATGGTGTCGAGACCCGCGAGTATCGACACGAAGCGGTCGAAGCCGAGGGCGAGACCTCCGTGAGGGGGAGCGCCGTATTTGAAGGCATCCATGAGGAAGCCGAACTGCTCGTGAGCCTTCTCGGGAGTGAAGCCGAGGAGTTCAAACATCTGATCCTGAAGTTCGGCATCGTGGATACGTATGGAGCCGCCGCCGAGTTCGGTGCCGTTGACGATGATGTCGTAGGCAGTGGCGCGCACATTGCCGGTGTCGGTCTTGAGCATCGGGATGTCCTCAGGGTTGGGCGATGTGAAGGGGTGGTGCATGGCGTAGTAGCGCTGAGTCTCCTCATCCCACTCGAAGAGAGGGAAGTCCACCACCCAGAGGGGGGCGAATACATTCTTGTCGCGCAGACCGAGACGATTGCCCATTTCGAGACGCAGTTCGCAGAGTTGCTTGCGTGTCTTCATTGTCTCGCCGGTGAGGATGAGCAGGAGGTCGCCGGGTTTGGCATCTGCCCGGGCGCCCCATTCCTTGAGTTGCTCTTCGGTATAGAATTTACCCACGGAACTCTTCACGGAGCCATCTTCTTCAAACTTAACCCAAATCATACCTTTGGCGCCCACCTGCGGACGCTTCACGAAGTCGGTGAGTTGGTCGAGTTGCTTGCGTGTATATGAGGCGCAGCCGGGGGCGCAGATGCCCACTACGATCTGAGCGTCGTCTGCCACGCTGAAGCCTTTCCCCTGAGCGAGGTCTGTGAGTTCCACAAACTTCATTCCGAAGCGCAGGTCGGGTTTGTCGGAGCCGTAATATTTCATGGCGTCCGCCCATGTCATGCGCGGGAAGGGTTCGTTGAATTCGATATCCTTGGTGTATTTGAAGATATGCTTTACGAGGCCCTCAAACATCTGAATCACGTCTTCCTGCTCCACGAAACTCATTTCGCAGTCAATCTGAGTGAATTCCGGCTGGCGGTCGGCGCGGAGGTCTTCATCGCGGAAGCACT
>CAMWSV010000132.1 GCA_947177015.1 uncultured Porphyromonadaceae bacterium | reverse complement strand
ATGGTCAAATCTGAAAAGATGACTTAAATAACCGCTTTAGATGCTTAAAATTATTAAAATTTTACTAATTTTGTAATTGAAGCGGTAGAAAACTTATAGGATCGCAACTGAGTTAGAGGTATACGCCTTACTCACAATCTCTCTTCCTGCTTCTACATAATAAACCTCACTATGAAAATGGGCAAAGTAGGAGATAACCTACTCAAAAACGATAATTTTATCTTCACATTTCTGCGCTCGGCTGTGTCGTCGCAGACTTCCGGATGGACGGACTTTGCAGTAAGTTTCGTATTTTTCCAATGGATAGGGTTTCCTCCGCTCTATGCGTCGGCATTAGGTGCCGTGGCGGGAGGCATTGTGAACTGCATCATCAACTATCGCTTCACCTTCCATGCCGACGGCGTAGACTGGCGTGCCGTAGTGGTGAAATATGTGCTTGTATGGGTAGGGAGTCTACTTCTCAACTCCTTCGGCACGGAATTGCTCTATAATCTGATCCGTGACTGGGACTGGCTTGAGACACTCGGGTTCAAGAAGGCAGGTTACTTCTCAGCCGCACGATTGTTTGTGGCTCTGATAGTGTCGTGGGCATGGAACTTCATGCTGCAGCGCTATTTTGTGTATCGCACCACGGGATTTGATCCTTACGCCATAAAATTTGTGAATAAGGTGTTTCCGCATTTATCCCGCAAATTCACATCGCGCGATAAAGCGAAGACTCAATCCTGACAAAGATACCAAGAAATAAATTTTGTATTACGTATTGAAATGCAGAGCGGATGAAATCTGATGGGATTCTCCATTTTCAGATTTCATCCGCTCCGCTATAATTTTATAGTCTGATATAATTTTATAGTCTTGGTAATACGCTATAATCCTATTGCCTGAGTAATATTTGCCAATCCTCTAAGAATAAAAGAAAAATCTAAGAATAAAAGAAAATACTAAGAATAAAAGAAAAAACTTTAATTGGTGAGGAGATTGTAGAGTTTGAAGCGGAGATCGCGGATGGTGAGGGCGATGGGGGAGATGAAAGGGATGTCAGGCGAGAGGAGGGCGTGCATCTTCTGTTTCTTCTCTGTTGAGAAGAGCCGGAGCGCTCCGTGATGGCATTTGATGGTGATTTCCTTATCCAGGTGGGCCGGTTCGCCATCGAAGTGAGCCGGACCATCCTTTAGACGCAGGATAGTGATTTCCGGGCTCCTGAAGGTGGTGGAAGAAGCGGTCTTACCGGTCATGCCCGAAAGCATATCGATAGCGGCGATGGCATTTTCGAGCAGGTTGCCCTTGTGTACGATTGTGATGTCGAGCAATCCGTCCTTGATAGACGCTTTCGGAGCGATGTAGGCATTGTTGCCATACTGCGACGCATTGCATACAGCCACGAGCATAGCCTTCTCTGTGATGCGTCTGCCGCCCGCGATGATAGTATAGGTATGCGGTTGATAACCGAAAAACTCCTCCATGACAGCCTTGAGATAGGTCTTCAATCCGCGTCCCGGGAGCCTGGCGAATTTATCAGTGACTTCGGCATCGAAGCCCAGTCCGAAAGTGCAGAAGAATGGTCTGCCGTTGGCGGTGGCATAATCCGATTCCAGGATTCGGTCTTCCTTAATTACCTTGAAGGCACCGGGGATAGTGAGAGGGATACCGAGATGGCGTGCCAGGCCGTTGCCGGATCCTAACGGCACGATCGCCATTGCCGCCCGGGTGCCGCGAATACCCTTCGCCACTTCATTGACGGTGCCGTCGCCGCCGCAAACCACTACACCATAATAGCCGTTTGCGGCTGCCTCCTGTGCCAGTTCGGTGGCATGGCCCGCATGAGCGGTGAAGCGCAGATCGAGTTTGTACGGGTGTTCCGTATCATCTCCTGCCTGCAGATCCTTGTATGTTAATTTATGTGCTTCAGCCTCAATGGTGTCTATAGCCTTCTCGCCAGCGCGATTGCCGGCGATAGGATTGATAATCATCATTAATTTGCGCATATTTTGCTCATCGGATTGCTTCATAAGCGCAAAATTACGAAATAATTTCGTAATTTTGCACAAATAATATCCATTTTCCACTAATTTCATGAAATATACTCCACGTCAATTGCTCTTGATTCTGGCACTAATCATATCGCTGGGCGCATCTGCCGGTCATCAGGTCAAGGCTACGCTCCCCACAGCCGAACTCAATCGCCTGAATCGCGCCATATCCTCAGCCGACCTTTATATGCACGATAAGATGAAGCATATCGACTCGCTCGAAGTGATACTGCGCGCTTTGCCCGTCACGGACTATCAGCGTCGCTACGCGACAGCCCTGAAGATCTCAAACGCATATCTGCCGATGCGGGCGGACTCTGCACTTTCCTATTCGGAAGTGGCGATAAATATGGCGCGCATGAATGAGAATAAAGTGCAGATATTCGAGGGGAGTATAGCGCGTATCAACGCGCTCTCTACCGGTGGTATCTTCACTCGGGCGCTTGCCGACTTTCAGGCTCTGACTCCGGACGACATGACACCCGACATGAAGATCTCCTACTGGATGGCGGGACGCAAATTATATGGGTATATGAGAAACTACGTGGAGGGGGACCGCAGATTCTTTAATGACTATACGAAGTATCACCAGTTGTATGAAGATTCCATCGTTGCCAACCTGCCGGAGAATGACCCGATGCGCAGATTCTATCTTGCCGAGCGACTTGTGGAGAGCGGAAAAAACACAGAGGCAAAGCAGATGTTCGAGACTCTGATAGCCGAATTTCCGGAAGATTCGAATCTATACGGCATGATTGCCTTTCAGTTGGGCACTATAAGCCGCAATCAGGGCGATCCCACCGGCTATGCTTCCTATCTTGCCAAGGCGGCTATCTCGGATATAAAGGGGTGTGTGAAGGATGGACTGGCGCTCCCCGCACTTGCCGAATGGCTCTATCAGCAGGGGCAACTTAACGATGCTTTCCGATACATCAATTTTGCTCTTCAGGATGCCATGAACGGCAACGTGAGGATGCGCACCGTCACTATCGCCGCATTGCTGCCGGGCATTGATGAAGCCTATCGCAAGAAGATCAATTCATCGCGCGATGAATTGATGATATACTTCCTGCTGGTGACATTCCTCTTCCTGGTGTCGGTGGCATTGTCGGTGATGCTTCTGCGCACCATAAAGCGTGCCAGAAACTCAAATCGTAAAATCGCCCAGACAGCAAAGTTGCAGGAATCATATATCGGTCACTTTATCGAATTGGCATCTTCTACTGCCTATCGGCTCGAATCATTCCAGAAACTCGTGATACGCAAAATATCATCCGGCCAGGGGGATGAATTGTTGAAACTCATCAAGAGCGGCAAGACTGCCGAGGAGCATACCATCAATCAGATTTATAAAGTAATGGACTCGGCGCTTCTTGAGATGTATCCCGACTTTATCGAAAATCTCAACAAACTGCTCAAGCCCGAAGAGCGCTTCGATATGAATGAGACGGAACTCAGCCCGGAAGTGAGAATCTACGGATTCGTGAGATTGGGTGTGACGGAATCGACGCGTATAGCGCAGATCCTGAACTACAGTGTCAGCACCGTCTACACCTATCGCAACCGGATGCGCAACCGCGCCATCTCGCGCGACACATTTGATGATGATGTGATGCAAATCGGCAATTCTTCGGAGGAAGAACACTATTGATTTTTGATTTTTTTACATTTATTGACTTATATTTCGTCTATATTCAGGTTTATATTTATATTTTTCAAATATCTGATAGTCAATAATGTAAAAATAAAAATGTTTATATTATGATTTATATGTCTTTTATATTGCTTTGAAAATGCCGCACAATGTTGTAATTTTGCATTGTCGGAAATCAACAAGGCAGATTTCTCCGGCCATACTCAAGTTAATTGAGTAAGTTCTTACGAGAAATAAAAGACGAATTAAAGGTCTTTTCCGCGTGCAACGGCGGCGCCGTCCTGAGGGATGGATAAGCAAAAAAAGACATCATACATCGAGGTAGGATCTTAGGTAAAAACAGGATCTATGGTAAAATCTATGGTAGAAAGGATTGATGATAAGGTATCATTCTGAAATAGAATCCGAGAGATTGCCAATAGGAATTACTAATCCAGGATAGGTTGTCGATTCCGGTGCGGACGATAACAGCAGGAATAGAATCATCTCCGGATAAAGAAATTACAAGGTTAGTATATAGGTGTAGAAAAAAAGACGACTAAATCGTTTATGTTAGGTTTGTAGAAATAAATTTGATTCGCACGGTTGCAGATGGCTTGTGAAAGTTGTCTGCGATTTTTTTATATATACCTGTGAGAGGTATATGATACCGGCAGAATGACGATTGCGGATCTCTTCTCCGGTAAGTCTTGGAGGATGTCTGCGCGACGGCGTGGGTTTAGATGTTTTTCCCGAGGTAATAGCCTACGGCGCACCCGAACAGACCTACGAAAACGGTCATTGTGCCGAATATTGCCCACGTCAGGATATGTCCGTTTTCATAATATTTTACGCAATCGAGAGTGAAACTGGAGAAAGTGGAGAATCCTCCGCAGAATCCGGTCATAGTGAGCAGTGAGAAGGCTGTGCGTGTCTCCTGGCTCCAGTTGCAATCAATATTGACGATCCATCCGGCGAAGATGCCTATAAGAAAGCAACCCAACGAATTTATCACCCATGTGGCGAAGCCCATCGGGGTGTTTTTAAGCCACTGCTCTACGAGAAATCTGCATACTGCTCCGAAACCTCCGGAGAAGGCTACCAGAGCCATTTTAATCCATATATTCATCTTATATCTGTGAAGAGTTATATCTGTGAAGAGGTTACAAAAGTTGAAATTGAGAACGAGAGGATAGATGAGAACGAGAGGATAGATGAGAATAAGGGGGGAGACGAGGGGGAAAAGAGTAGAGAAATATTAAGGGGGGGGAGGAGAATAAAGTAAGATAGATGGAAATAGGTGGGGAAATATCGGGAAAAAGCGGAAGATGATAAAAGGAAAGGATCCCGGCTCGAGAACCGGAATCCTTTTCATAAAATAAGCAAAGTGTTTTATTATTTTATGGAAAAATTTGCTTAGGAATTGCTGAGGGAAGGGGATTACTTACCGAGACGAGCCTTTTCGCGAGCGATATATGCGTCGGGAGTAAGGCCATTGCCGAAAGTATAGTTAGGGAAGGCCGCTTTAATCTGCTCGAAGCAGTTGAGGGCTTCCTGATATTTCTTCTGAGCGTCGTAGACGTTTGCTTCTTTCCAGAGCACCATGGGCACGATCTGTTCGTTGCCTGCCGCTTTCTTCACTGCGGTCTGGAATGCGTTGAGAGCATCGTCATATTTCTTGAGGTTTACGTAAGCATCGCCGAGCAAGACATAGGACTGAGCGTTGAGAATATCTTCGCGTGTAGAGAATTTATCGAGATATTTCACGGTTTCCTGATACTTTCCGAGTCGATAGTAAGCCTGGGCTGCCTGCATTGCTGCGAGATTGCCGGCATCGGTGCCGCTATATTTATCGGCTACCTTGGCGAACTCTACGGCTGCGATGGAGTCGCCGCCCATAGCGGCGTTCATAGCCTGATCGTAGGCACTGACTGAATTGTTGACACGCGGAGTCTGGTAGAACCAAAGCCATGCGCACCAGCAGGCGCCGATGGCGATGAGCAGACCGAGAGTCCAGTAAAGCACCTTCTTATTCTTTGCTACGCGCTCGCTTACTGAATTGAGCGACATGTCGAGATTGTCGATTGCGTTTTGTTCCTGTTGATTGGGAGTTGTTGCCATTGTTAATATGGTGATTTTTTCAGTCTGAGTTATTGCTCTTTGTGATCAGGCATGTGAATGTTGCTGCCTGAAATTGCAAAGGGCATATTACGAAGTGCAAATTTAGGAATAATTTATGGGATAGACAATTATTTTAGCATCTTTTTTGCTTCAGATATGCTTTAAAATTAAAAATTTATTGGAATTTCGGGAGGTTGAAGATAAAAAGGATGCTTTTGAGAGTGGCAATTCCGGGGATAGGATGCTGAAGAGGTCTTAGCGTGGATGTTTCTACTTTGGCTCTATCATCTTTTGGGGTGTCGGACGCGATTGGCATAGGAAGTTGCCGGGGGGCGGAGCGGGGTTAGAG
>CAMWSV010000131.1 GCA_947177015.1 uncultured Porphyromonadaceae bacterium | reverse complement strand
GTTAAAGTGTTAAAAAATCAGGCGGTGAGTTTAGCGAGTCGATAAATGAAGAAAGAAATATCGGTTGCATTTTTGCTGTTTACCCTATATCCCACCGATAATATAGCATCAAGGTTATAATACTTTGTGGTATAGCGTTGCGTGCCACCGTTACCCATGTGTTCCAAAATGGAACATGTGCTATTCTCCTCCAACTCGCCTGATTTATAGATATTTGCAAGATGCTTTGTTATGGCCGGACGCTTAGTCCCAAACAAATCTGCTATCTGCTGTTGTGTCAGCCACACAGTCTCATTCTCCAGCCGGACTTCAAGTTTTACGGTTGAATCCGGTTGGATTGCGACAGAAGTACCGAAACTTCCTGATGCAGAAGCGGGAGGTGGTTGATTACAATAGCCCAGAGAATTTCCGGGAGTAGGGAATCGTAGGAGTGAATTACAAAATTGCGAGTGTCCACTATTTTACGCGCCGCAGAGATGGGTATTGCAGGATCAATTTTTAATATGCGATTCATTGCCTCACCCATGATTTCCAATTCACGCTCTATAAATTTCCGATATACGAAGTCAGACAAGAACAGATTGAAATTTTTCCCTCTTTCTTCGGTGGCTTGTTCTATTTCAGATATTGCAATATGGATATCCTGGAGGTATTTGATGATTCGATTATCCATAGATGAGTTGTTTGGTGCGGTCGAGTTCATCTTTGAAATAAGTGTTTCTGATATTGGAGTCAAACACCAGATCTATCTTTCGCTGCAGAAGGTCTTCAAGCGAGTGTAGGAATCCGAAGAAGAGATCTGCCCATTCCAATTTGGCAGATTCAATAGAATCCTTATCAAAGTCTACCGAGAAATCAATATCGCTTTCATCGTTGAAACGTTCGGTAAGTATCGAACCGAATACATACAATTTACTCACCTTATATTTTCGGCAAAGTTCAATGATTTTAGCAATATTATTATGAATGAGCACCATCACTAATGAATTTTATCTTGTCAATTCCCAAAATTAAACAATTATTTTCGGATATACAAATTATTTACTTCTCTGTCTATCCTCTTTTTTGGAGTAATCCCCGTGCGTTGCTATTTGCCCCTCATGTAGTTTAGAAAAATGGTGATTAAGATAGATTAATAGGGAATAATGGGGATTTATCGCGGAAATTTATTATCTTTGTGGTTAGGATTTTAAATTTTGGAGTCCGGAGGCAGAATGGTCCGGACGTAATAAGCAATTCCGATACTTCCGATACCTCCAATATATCCGATAATTCCAATATATCCGATAACAACCTTGTAAGACTCATGCAACGATTATTTTTGAGACGACTATTTCTGCAACGATTTTTTCTGCCGTTATTCGCTACGGCGACGGTGTTTGGTGCCGGCGCCCAGGCGTTTCACGACGGCGATATTAGATGGCCCTCCGCTACGGAGTTTGCCAAGAATGTGAGCAAGTGGAAGAGCGACCACTTCCTCACTTCGGATGATAACTTCTTTATCTCGCGCGTGCGGCCGCGTCTGCGCTTCCGGAATGTCGCCACTCAGGTGAATCCGGACCTTGTGGAGGGTGTAAATGACAAGCGCCTCTGCGCATGGTTACCCATCAATGTGATCAAGAGCGACGGGAAGCGCAACAGTCTGCCCACCGGCGAATTCGATTCCGAATGTTTCACAATGTGGAGTTACGTTGACCATTGGGGCAACTGGTCAGCCCCCTTAGGCGCGATTCCCGGCAACTTCACCGACGTGGCCCACAAAAATGGTGTCAGCGTATCTTCTGTGGCGTCGATTCCCTTCGGGTTAATCTCAGGCGAATGGTCGGCGTCACTCAACGAAATTGCGGCGCTTGATGCGGCTGATGTGGCGGAGATGCTGGTGTATTACGGTGCCGACGGCATCGGCTACAACTCCGAATTTTCCGGCTACAGCAAGACCAAACTCGCCTCGCTCAGAGAGATGCACGGGGCGCTGACGGCTCGTCTCAACGAATTGTATTCGAAGGTGACTCCCGGCTACAATATGGCTGAGAACCTATGGTATGACGGCACCTCCGTAGATGGCGAGATCCTTTTCGACCAGGGGCTGGCATCGCACAACGTGGATAACTGGGGCGCGAAGGGTGAGGAACGCACCTCGCTATTCTTCAACTATAACTGGAATAACGACGAGCGACTTCGGCGCACTGTCGAGAACGCAGCCACGCTTGCCGGCGGCCGCAGTCCGCTATATCTCTATTGCGGCGTGAATATGCAGGGTGGCGAACCGCGTATGACCAAGCCTACCTGGAGCGTCATGAAAGACTATCCCGTATCGATCGGACTCTGGGGCGCTCACTCCGAGAATATGTTCTGGCAGAGCCGTACGGACAAGGGGCAGTCAGATGCATCGCGCCAGCAGACGTATCAGTCAAGGCTTGAGCAATGGTTCAGCGGCGGCAGACACAACCCTGCCGACCTCCCCGAAATCACCACTGCGACGCGCTGCGACACCGACGACGCCACATTTCACGGGATGGCTACCTTCATGTCGGCACGCTCGGCGCTGAAATGGGATCTCGCCGAAGCCCCCTTCATCACATGCTTCAACGTGGGCAACGGCACATTCTTCAACTGGGCGGGCGAGCGCGCCAACGACAATGAGTGGTATAACATCGGCATCCAGGACTATATGCCCACCTGGCGCTGGTGGATTGCCGACAATCTGCTCGGGCGCGATGCCTCGGAGAGGGTGAAAGATATCAATCCCTCATTTACGTGGAGTGACGCGCGCCTCGGCGGCTCCTGCCTGCGCATTGCGGGAGGTGCCGATAAAGGTGTGCTCCATCTCTTCAAGACCGACTTCGCACTGCGCGGAGGCGAAACCTTGGCAGTGATGTATAAGAGCGCCGTGCACCCCGCAGGACTGGCATTGGTGGGTTCATTCGCAGGGAGCGAAGGAGATGCAGCCCTGCGTCTTCCGCTCAGCGAGGATGATGCCGCCGACGAAAACGGTTGGCAACGTGCCGAACTAACTGTGCCCTCCACTGCGGCCGGCAGATCGCTCGCCCTCCTGGCATTTGAATTCGACGGATGCAAAGACCTCGACGTGAAGATCGGAGAGGTGTCGCTGAGCCGCGGCGCGGCAGTGATGCCCGTGGCTCCCGAGGTGACCCGCGTGGAGGTATTGCGCAACACCTACTCCGGTATCGACGCCAAGATAATCTTCAACGTGCCCAACACCAAGGCACCCGGCGAAGTGTGTTATAATGATGAGGTAAACGCCTCAATGTTTAAGATATATGCGCAGGAAGAGGGTTGCGCACCTACCTTGCGCGGCGCCACTACCTCATGGGCCGCCATGAGTTACGCCACCCCCTTCGGCGGAGACTCCGCCGGCGAGGGGAGGATACGCTTCGGAGTGTCGGCAGTGGGAGTCGACTTCGCCGCCGAGACCCCCATCGCATGGAGCGAATGGATGGAATCGGGCGAACGCGAATTCAGCGACGACATCGTAACCGACAAATCCACTATCACCCCGGGCGAAAACTTCACGCTGCGGGCTGTAGACGATAAGCGGCAGTTTGCATGGCGTATCACCGCCTCCGGAGATGCCGGCGAAGAGATCGCCTCCAGCGACGGCTACTGCAATACTTGGGTATGCCCCGGCATAGACAATATAGGGAGTTACGACCTGTGCGTCAGCAAACCCGGCGACGAAGCCCCGATGATATACCGCGGCTATATAGCCGTCACAGACCCGGCACGCGGCAGAGTGCCCGAAATCGAGACGCTCTCAGCCAACGGCGTCTCCGACGCCTCCATCACAGTGCTTCCCGACGCCGAAATCACACTTGAATATACCGGCAGGGAAGCCGACGGCACTCGTTCGCGCGGACTCCGCATCGACGAGAACTCCTTCGGTATCCGCATGGGCGACGTTCTCGAATCCGAAGCGCAATCATTCTCCGTGGCGGGATGGATGAAGGTAGACCGCTATCCCGGCGCCATCAACTGGATCGACGTGGCGCGGCGCGACGGCGAATGGCCCCGCAATAACTGGGGATGGCTCTGGACCTCGCTCAATCCTGACGGGTCGATTCAGAACTACGATCAGGACTACTCCGTGCTCGACAAGGGAGCCACCACCCGATATCTCCAATATGTATTCGGCGAAGAGGGAGAACCCATCTTCAACAGAGGACAATGGAATCACTTCGCAATGGTGTTTGACCGCGACAATCAGAAGACACGCACACTGATATACATCAACGGCAAACTGCTCGAAAGTTTCTGGGGCTACTTCTACAGCAAAGACTATAATCAGGGTCAGACGCAGAAAGCCATAGGCGAGACCCTCGACTATGCCCCTGCCTACAAGGCGCTGAATCTCGACAACTACCTGATTATCGGCGGCACACGTCGACCCGGACGCGGACACGGCGGACTGGGATTCACCGGAGTGATCGACGACATCGAGGTGTGGAACCGCGCCATGACCCCCGAAGAAGTGGCTGCCTCCTACGCCGGCAATGACATCGACAATCTCCCCGACGGACTCGCGGCATACTTTGACTTCGAATCCGGAGCCGATGCCGACAACAAAATTACCGCTCGGGGCAATCACCCCGAGGCGCGTGGCGGCTACTTCCAATTGAAGGCCTCATCCGGTGCCGAGGGACAATCCACCTACGAATTCCTGCCGCCGGCATTTACCTCCGGCACACCCTTCATCCCCGGCAGGGACTATAAGATCGCTACCCTGGCAGAATGGGAAGTGCCCGGGGCGGTGATGAAGGAGAGCGCCGGCGGCGACACTGCCGGCATGTCGAAGTTGACTATCCCGAAAACCGGAGAATATACCGCTTCGCTGACGCTGCGTAATGACCTGGGGAGCGACCGCCGCGAATTCAGTTATATCCGTGTAGGGGAAGCCGGAGGTGTGGACTCCGCGCAGGTGTCGCCCTCCGAAGAGAGCGTAAGAGTGATCGGCGACGAAGTTATCCTCGTGGCTGCCGGCGAAGGAGAATATGAGATAACACTCCACGACCTTGCCGGCAGAGTTATAGCCTCGCGCGAATGCAGGGTGAATGAAGGGGAGCGGATATTGCTCAGACTCCCCGACAAGAGTATTTATCTGTTGCGCGTCAATAGAGACGGCAACGTCAATACCTACAAATTGATAAGATGATAGAAATCAAGAATATATGCAAGAGTTTCGGTAATCTGGAAGTGCTCCGCGACGTATCGCTCAGTGTGGGTGAAGGGGAGATTGTGGCGATAATGGGGCCCTCGGGTGCCGGAAAGACCACCCTGCTCCAGATAGCCGGATCGCTCGAAAATGCCGACAGCGGCGAAGTGGTCTACGACGGCGTGTCGATAACCTCATTGAAAGAGAAGGCACTCGCCGGCTTCCGCAACGGCAACATCGGTTTCATATTCCAGTTTCATGAACTTCTCCCCGAATTCAATGCGGTGGAGAATGTGGCGATGCCGGCGCTGATAGCCGGGGTGAAGCGCAAAGAGGCGTTCTCGCGAGCCGAGCGCCTTCTCGCGCGCCTCGGACTCGGAGAGCGCACTAAGCATAAACCCTCCGAACTATCCGGCGGCGAGAAGCAGCGGGTGGCGATTGCGCGCGCTCTCATCAACCGCCCGCGCATAGTGCTGGCAGACGAACCCACCGGATCGCTCGACTCGCGCAACCGCGAAGAGATACACTCGCTGATAGCCGACCTCTGTCGCGAAGAGGGGCATACTTTCCTGATCGTGACTCACGACTCATCGCTTACCTCGATAGCCCACCGGGTGGTGGAGATGCGCGATGGCAGGATAGCCTCAATCCACACTGCCGATCCGGATGCCGATGCGGAATCCGACGCAAAAAGCGAAGCCGGATTTGGAGAATGAAATAAAAATTGGTAAATTCGCGTTTAAATGGATGGATGAGGGTAGAGGTATAATTGAATCAAAAAACTAATAACTAATAAATAAACTAATAACTAATAAATACAGGAATAAAATGGCAAATAACGAAAACGCCAACAACGGCAACCAACTTCAGATTCAACTCCGTCCGGAGGTAGCAGACGGAAAGTTCTCAAACCTCGCAATGATCGGTCACGGACCTCACGAGTTCATAATCGACTTCATCTTCGCCGCTCCCGGCATGCCCCAGGCAC
>CAMWSV010000130.1 GCA_947177015.1 uncultured Porphyromonadaceae bacterium | reverse complement strand
ATGTCATATCTTCCCAAGATTTATACCATGTTTAATCACAGATATGTTCTTGGTATGTTACAGATACGAAATTTATGAAAGCGATAGTTTTAAAGTTCTTGGGAACTGTTAACATTACAAAATTAGAAAAAATATTTCTAATTTCGACTCATACTATAAATTTAAAAGACTAAATTATGTTAACTGTAGAAAATTCCAATAATTCGGCTGCTTCAGGCATTGATGAAAATATCAGATCAGCACCTTCCTCTTCGAAGGCGCTTTTAGGAATAGGACCAGTAGTGATGGCTATAGTAAAAATACCGGCGGCTTTACCTGCTCTAACACCGAGTGGAGCATTCTCTATCACAATGGCTTCATTTTTGCTTACGCCGGCTAATTCAAGACCTTTCAAATAGGGTTCAGGGTGTGGTTTGCCGTAAACTACATCCATCCCCGTCACTCTATCACTCTTGTCAAAGGCTCCGGGATAATCTTTCTCTAATGAATCCAGAAGAGATAATTGCGATGAACCGGTGACTAATATACGTCTCAGTCCGGCATCTTTAAGTTTGAGAAGCAATAAGTCTGCTCCAGGCATACGTTCTCTTAATCCCTGCTCCCTGAATAATTTACTTTTATGTTCATAAATTTTATGGACTTCTTCTTCATTGCAATCTTTACCGAAGGTTCTTCGGTAAAGAAGATTAATTGTGGCTGGCCCGGTCATACCCTCATAAAGATAAAATTCATCACGTGTGCAGGGAATTCCAAGTTCAGATATAGTTTTATACCAAGCCAATGTATGATACTTCATTGAGTCATAGAGTACTCCATCCATATCAATAAGGGCCGCTTTTTTACCTTGTAATAACATAATAAACACTCTTTCAGACCACCCGACGAAAGCAAATTCAAATACGGTAAGAGAAAGAATTTCTTAAAAATTAAAAAGGTTAGAACCGGATGGTGACTTATTTCATCATCCGGTTCTATATTCAATAGTCTATAATAGGAAATAGGGGTTGCTGATTATTTACAATCGAGCGGGCAGCGGGGTTTTATCTGTTTGAAGAAGTCATTGCCTTTATTGTCAACGAGGATAAATGCCGGGAAATCTTCAACTTCAATTTTCCATATAGCCTCCATTCCCAATTCAGGATATTCAAGAAGTTCAACGTTCTTAATGCTGTCTTTAGCCAGAATAGCCGCCGGACCACCAATAGATCCGAGATAGAAACCACCATGCTTCTTACAAGCATCAGTAACCTGCTGAGAACGATTGCCCTTGGCAATCATAATCATTGACCCGCCGGCTTCCTGGAACTGGTCTACATAACTGTCCATACGACCTGCCGTAGTGGGACCAAATGAACCAGAAGGCATTCCTTCGGGCTTCTTTGCCGGACCGGCGTAGTAGATGGGGTGCTTCTTAAGATATTCAGGCATAGGTTCCCCGGCATCAAGACGCTCCTTAATCTTAGCATGAGCAATGTCACGACCGACGATGATTGTACCGTTCAACGATAGACGTGTCGATACAGGATATTTGTCAAGTTCAGCCAATACTTCCTCCATCGGACGATTAAGATCGATACGTACCACTTCACCTTCACCTGCCTGACGGTATTCTTCAGGTATAAGTTCGCCGGGGAATTCGTCAAGTTTTTCAATCCAAAGGCCTTCGCGGTTAATTTTTGCCTTGACATTTCTATCGGCAGAGCAACTTACACCCATACCCACGGGACAAGATGCACCGTGACGGGGGAGACGTACAACTCTAATATCGTGGGCAAAGTATTTTCCACCGAATTGAGCACCGAGGCCAAGATTCTGGGCGGCTTCGAGAAGTTCCTTTTCCAATTCAATATCACGGAATGCCTGACCATATTCGTTACCATGAGTGGGAAGAGCATCGTAATATTTGGCAGATGCCTTCTTTACTGTAGCAAGATTAACTTCGGCGGAAGTGCCACCGATCACAAATGCGATATGATATGGAGGACAAGCAGCAGTGCCGAGAGTCTTCATTTTCTCAATAAGGAAAGGAACGAGGGTTTTCTTATTAAGAATTGCTTTTGTCTCTTGATACAGATACGTCTTATTTGCGGAGCCACCACCCTTAGCGATGAAGAGGAATTTATACTCATCATCTTCAGTAGCATGAATTTCAATCTGAGCGGGAAGGTTACAGCCGGTATTCACCTCATCATACATTGTGAGAGGTGCATTCTGAGAATATCTGAGATTATTTTCAGTATATGTCTTGTAGATGCCTAAAGCAATTTTCTCTTCATCATTACAACCGGTCCATACATGCTGACCTTTGTAACCGGCACAAATAGATGTTCCGGTATCCTGGCAGAAGGGGAGAATACCCTTGCTGGCAACTTCAGCATTGCGGAGCATCGTAAGCGCTACGAACTTATCATTTTCGGAAGCCTCAGGATCGTTAAGTATCTTCGCTACCATCTGATTATGCTCGCGTCTGAGCATGAATGAGCAGTTGTGAGAGGCAACATTTGCGATTGTAGTAAGTGCTTCAGGATCTACCACGAGGATTTCGTGGCCGTTCCAATTTTCAACTTTTACGTAATCTTTAGTAATAAGTTGATATTCCGTAGTATCAGGACCCAAAGGGAAAGGCTCTTGATAATGGAAAGGTTTTGTAGACATAATTATTTTCTATATATTTTTAATTAAGTTTTACTCTTAACTGCGAATTTACAAAAAACTTTTAAGATTACCTATAAATAGCCTTAAAAAATCTAATTTTAATAATGTATACTTCTGATTATTTGCATAATCGGATTTATTTTATTAATTTTGCGGTGTGAGTTGGGTTCTAAATCAATTAAATGCACCCATCACTTCATGGAGTGCACTTTACTTTCTACAGGAAAACGACTTAATCAATTTGATTAGACGCATCATCTTCAATGGCAAAAAAGTTAACTCATAAAAATTCCCCTTCGTTTGAAAATATTGATTTACTATTTGAGACGAGTTGGGAAGTATGTAATAAAATAGGTGGTATTTACACTGTATTATCCACCAAAGCCCGCGAACTTCAGAAAGTATATGGCGATAAACTGATTTTTATCGGTCCGGATGTTTGGACAGAAAATAATCCCTCGCCCTGCTTCATTGAAAGAAAGACTCTTCTGAAGAGTGCATCTTCCAAACTGAAATTACCAAATGGCTTGACATTTAGAGTTGGACGATGGCAGATACCCGGTAGCCCTATAGTAATATTGGTGGATTTCAAACCTATGTTTGCAAAACTTCATCAAATTTATGGTGAAATGTGGTCATTATTTGGAGTTGAATCACTTCACGCTTACGGCGACTATGATGAATCATGTGCATTCGCGCTTGCATCCGCAATTTTAGCGGTTGAACTCACTAAATATCTAAAAGCGGATCCTTCAAAAGTAATTGCACATTTCGATGAATGGACCACAGGTATGGGGCTTCTTTATCTGAAATCCTTAATGCCTGAAGCAGCCACTATATTCACGACCCATGCCACGAGCATCGGCAGATCAATCTGTGGCAACGGCAAGAATCTCTATCAATATTTTGAAGGGTATAATGGTGATCAGATGGCTCAGGAACTTAATATGGAAGCCAAACATTCACTTGAAAAAACGGCTGCGCACGAGGCTGATTGCTTCACAACGGTAAGTGATGTCACCGCACGCGAATGTACCCAACTTCTGAACGTGACTCCTCAGGTAGTGACTCCTAATGGCTTCGAACCGGACTTTGTGCCTGACGATAAAAAGTATCAGCGTCAGCGCAAAGCAGGGAGAAAACATCTCCTTGAAGTGGCAGAGGCTCTTACAGGAAAGCCATACGATGACTCCACTTTATTAGTTGCCACTTCCGGACGTAACGAATACCGTAACAAAGGTCTTGATCTCTTCATCGATGCCATGACAGAATTAGGAGAGAATCATTCTACCGCCGGACGAGACATTATTGCTTTCATTCTCGTGCCTGCCTGGATGAGGGAACCTAATGGAGCACTCCTTATGAATCTTAAGCATGGTGGAAATGAAAGATCAGATTGTGATTATCTTACACATCGATTGAATAATGAGGATTCTGACAGCGTATGCTGCCGACTCAGAACTCTTCGCAACCAGAATCGCGGTGGTAAAGTCAAACTGATTTATATCCCATGCTATCTTGATGGACATGATGGCATTGTAGACATCTCTTATTACGATCTCCTGCCGGCGCTTGACCTCACAGTTTTCGCTTCCTATTATGAGCCCTGGGGATATACACCGCTTGAAAGTGTAGCATTTAGCGTTCCTACCGTTACTACAGATAAAGCGGGATTCGGACAATGGGTAGAAAATAATTTCCCTAATGACATTAAGTCCACCGGTGTTAAGGTACTCCAGCGTGAGGATACAAATTACCTCAGCAACACCAGTGACATTGCATCAGAAATATCGAAATATTGCGCTTTTGATGCTACCGAGGCTGAAAATACACGTAAGGCTGCTTACGCGACTTCACGCAAAGCGGACTGGGCATTATTTATTAATGACTATTACAAAGCCTTTGATATAGCATTGAAAAACGCAAGTGCGAGAGAAAAGATAAAATAATAGAAAATTCTTAGCTAAATAAATAAATATGAAACTTCAAGTAAGTAATTCCAATCAGCCCATCTGGCACAATCTCACAGTGAGCACTGAGTTGCCCAAGCAACTTAAACCGCTGGAAGAGATGAGTAAAAACTTGTGGTGGGTATGGAATAGTGAAGGCAAGAGCCTTTTCCGTGATATTGACCATGATCTTTGGCGTAAAGTTGGAGAGAATCCCGTGATGCTCCTCCAGCAAATCAGTTATGAGCGTCTGAAGGAAATCCTCGATGATAAAGCCTTCATGGATCGTATCAAGGACGTTTATGCTTCATTCAAGGACTACATGAAGCAGCCGATGCGTAACGATATTCCCAGCGTTGCATACTTTTCTATGGAGTATGGCCTGTGTAACTGTCTGAAGATTTATTCCGGTGGTCTCGGTGTGCTCGCAGGCGACTATATCAAGCAGGCTTCTGACAGCCGTGTGAATATGACGGCAGTCGGCTTCCTCTATCGCTATGGCTATTTCTCTCAAAGCCTTTCAATCAATGGGCAGCAGGTTGCAAATTACGAGGCTCAGAATTTTGAACAACTTCCTATCGATCAGGTTCTTGATGAGAATGGTCAGCCGATGATTCTTGAGGTTCCCTATCCCGGTCGTATCATCTACTGCCACGTATGGAGAGTAAACGTTGGTCGTATGAAACTTTATCTCCTTGATACTGATTTCGACCGCAACTCAGAATTCGATCGTCCTATAACTCACAAACTTTATGGTGGTGACTGGGAAAATCGTATCAAGCAGGAGTACCTTCTTGGTATCGGTGGCGTAATCATGCTTAATAAACTCGGTATTAAGACAGATTTATATCACTGCAATGAAGGCCACGCAGCGCTTCTTAACCTCCAGCGTCTTGTGGATTATGTTCAGAATGATCATCTTCCCTTCAACGTTGCTCTTGAGATGGTTCGTGCCACTTCTCTTTATACCGTACACACTCCTGTTCCAGCAGGTCACGATTATTTCGAGGAAAGCCTCTTCGGCAAATATCTTGGTGAATATCCCGCGAAACTCGGTATCTCCTGGAATGACCTCATAAACATGGGTCGTGAAAATCCTGATACCAATGAACGCTTCTCTATGAGTGTGTTCGCACTCAATACTTGTCAGGAAGCAAATGGTGTAAGTTGGCTCCATGGCGAGGTATCAAAGAAGATGTTTGCTGGAATCTGGAAAGGTTATAGCCCTGAAGAATCACACGTGGGATACGTTACCAATGGTGTCCACATGCCTACTTGGGCTGCTTCTGAGTGGAAAGCCTTCTATGAAGAAAAACTCGGTCCTCAGGTATTCGAGGATCAATCTAACCCCGAAGCATGGGAAGGCATCTTCGAAGTGGGTGATGACGAGATCTGGAACATGAGAATGACCCTCAAGAATAAGTTCATTGACTTCGTGAAGCGTGACTTCAAGGAGAAATGGCTTAAGAATCAAGGGGATCCCTCAGCAGTAGTTAAGATTCTTGATAAGATCAATCCTAACGCTCTTATCATAGGCTTTGCTCGTCGCTTTGCTACATATAAGCGTGCCCACCTTCTCTTCACT